>JBOGJN010000518.1:0-1351 GCA_050745445.1 Thermoanaerobaculia bacterium | reverse complement strand
GTGACGCCCACGATCATCATTGCCGACCACGAGCTCGAGGAACGGTTCGTGCGCGCGTCGGGTCCGGGGGGCCAGAACGTCAACAAGGTCTCGAGCGCGGTGGAGCTGCGCTTCAACGTAGCCGCTTCGTCGCTTCCGCAAGACGTGAAAGCGCGGCTGATCGCGCTGGCGGGCAGGAAGATGTCCGCGGATGGCGTGCTCTTGATCGACAGCCGCGAGCATCGCACCCAGGCCCAGAATCGCAGCGCGGCCCGGGCCCGCCTCCTGGCCCTGCTGCGGCAGGCCGCCGCGCGGCCGAAGCCGCGCAAGAAGACCAGGCCGACCAGCGCCGCTCGCGAGCGGCGCCTGGTAGCCAAGGTTCGCCGCGCCCGCGTCAAGGCGCGCCGCGGCCGGGTCACCCACGAGGAGTAGAAGGCCCGGAGCGGCCCCGCGACCGCCCCGGCCGGAATCGCCCTCGGACTACTTCTTCTCGGGAGCCTTGGCCGCTTCGACCATGTGGATGTCGAACTTCCCGCCGCTCTCCATGAAGAAGACGCACTCCGAGGCCTTGTCGCAGGTCGTCGTGTGACGGTAGCTGCCCCCGGACTGCTTCAGGTAGGAACCGGGGCCGAGCCTCACTTCGGGCTTTCCCTCCGGGCCATGAATGAGCGTGCCCGACACGACGACGATGCGCATGTCGGAGGTGTGCGTGTGCAGGGGCGCGGTCGTTCCCGCTGGGAACTTGGTCATTGCGCCGTACGCGCTCTTGGTGTGATCGCCCCAGAGATCGACAATCGTGACTCCCGGAGGACCATCGGCCATTGGGGCCCACTTCATGTCGGCGGCCGGCCAGATGACCGCCTTGGGGGCCTTGGCTTTCGGAGCGGCCTTCGCCTTGGCTTCTCCGGACCCCTGCGCCAGGGCTGCTCCAGCCACCAGGAAAGACACCACGAACGCCAGAACATTTCTTCCCCTCATCACCCGACCTCCTTTTTGTTGCAAACGCTGCTCGGACGCTATCACCGGACCTCGCTTGCCTGGCAGCACCATGAGGCTGCCGGTGTGTTACGAATAGTGACGGCCCGGCGCACCTGTGGGGACCCGGGGCCCGCCAGGCATTGTCCCCTCAGTATGTTGCAGCGCGGGCCGGAGATTTGCACACAAAGAGACCTGGCGGGCTTCGATCGCCATTCGTCGCTCGCCTGTCAGGAGCATGTCCAGGATGGTCGCGCAACAGAGACAGTTCCCGAGGTACCGGGCGGACGTGATGGTGGATTTCGGCACTTCGGAATTGAGGATCGCCGGAATGACATGGAACGTCTCGCAGGGCGGCATGTTCATCCGGACGACAAAGGTACCGGAAGTCGGAGAG
>JBOGJN010000517.1:0-5201 GCA_050745445.1 Thermoanaerobaculia bacterium | reverse complement strand
ATGGCTTTCCAACAGCAGACCGGCGACCCCTTCGACCATCTGGCGGACATCAACGTGACGCCACTGGTGGACGTGATGCTGATGCTCCTGATCATCTTCATGGTCACGGCCCCCATGCTCCACCAGGGAGTCTCGGTGGCGCTTCCGAAGACCGCGAGCACGAACCTCCCCTCGGGTGTGGAAGATCCGATCATTCTGTCCATCACCCGAACCGGCCTCTACTACATCAACGAGACACCCGTCGCGCGGGGGCTGTTGCGCGACCGGCTGAACGCCTTCCTGAGGACCCGGAAGGACCGGACGGTTTTCTTGAAGGCAGACCGAGGCCTTTCCTACGGAACGGTTGTCGAAACGCTCGATATCTTGAACCGCATGGGCATCGAGAACCTGGGGATGATCACCGAGACGCCAGCGACGGCGAAGGTGGGAGAGAAATGAGCCATCAGCTATCAGCTATCAGAGGGCACCGGCTGCTGCTTCGTCTGGCTGAGAGCTGAAAGCTGAGAGCTGAAAGCTCCCTTATGGACGCCGTCGGCCACATCCTCGCGCAACGGGAACAGGATCGCTTTCCCTGGGGCGCCGGCGTCTTGCTCGCGGCGTTGCTGCATCTGGCGATCGCGGCAGCTCTCTGGTCCGCGGCCCTGGCACGGCCCGCCCGATACGTGCCCACGCGTGCGGTGGCCGTGAGGCTGCTTCCCGCAGGGACGCTCCGCGGGGGGGCCGAGGTTTCCGTGCCGGAGACGCCCCGGGAGAAGCCCAAGATCGTCAAAGCGGAAGAGAGCCCTCCGCCCCCTTCCCCAAAGCCAAAACTGCTGCCGGCCAAAGAGGAAAAGAAAAAGCCCTCGGCCTCCGCGGCCTCGGCGACACAGCCGAAGCGGCGCGAGGAGCCAGTGCCGCAGGTTGCGGGAGAAGGCGCTCGTGAGGGAGAGGGAGGCCCCGTCGGCACCGGAGGCAACATGGGGATCGGCGGCGCGAGGTTCGACCAGCCCGGCTTCGACTATCCCTATTACGTCAAACAGATGGTCGTGACCATCGCCATGAACTGGTGGAAACCGACGCAGGACGTGCCGATCCCTCCCGTCGTGCACTTCCGGATCGCGCGAGACGGCTCGATTTCAGAAGCCGAGGTGGTCCGCTCGAGCGGTCTGCCGTTTTTCGATCGAGCCGCGCTGCGAGCTGTCCTGGCCTCGAATCCTCTTCCTCCGCTTCCCTCCGAATTCGCGGCAAGCGACGTCGGCGTCTCGGTGTCTTTCACCCCATGAGAGGTCTGCGGTCCGCCCGGTGTTCATGAAGGGGCCCCTTCGCGTCGCCCACTCGATCCTCGGAATTGGCGTCTCGGGCCTTCTCCTGGCCCAGAACCCGCCGCCCACGCCGGCCAGCGGGCAAGAGATCGCGATCACGATCACCAAGGAGGCCGGGCGACGGCTTCCGATGGCCGTGCCGCTTCTCTCGGCGCAGGGTCTCGCGGCCATTCAGTCCAAGGTCGCCGAGCCCTTCACCGCGACGCTTCGCTCGGACCTCGACTATGCCGGGGTTTTCTTCGTCACGGACCCCCTCCTGTACCCCTCCGGCTCGATCGACCTCTCGGCACCCGAAGCGGCGGACCGCTGGCTGGGCACCGGAGCGGAGGATCTGGTAGACACGCGCGCCGAGGTGGTGGGAGACCGCATCTCCATCGAGGCTCGCGTCTGGGACTTGAAGTCGCGCAAACTGATCCTCGGCCGGCGCTACTCGGGCGGAGTGTCCTACGTCGAGCGGATCGCCCACACGCTCGCCAACGACCTCGTCCGGGACTTCACTGGAAAGGAGGGTCTCTTTCTCTCGACGATTCTTTTCGTCTCCGACCGGGACGGCGCCAAGGAGCTCTACGCCATGGACTTCGACGGCAAGAATGCCCGCCGCATGACCTCGCAACGCTCTCTGGCGATCAGCCCCGACGCACGCGCCGGAAGAGTCGTGTTCACCAGCTACGTCCACCGGTTTCCCCAGATCTGGACGATGAAGGCGGACGGAAGCGACCAACGGGAAATCACCACCGGCCTGGGGTTGAACGCCGCGCCCGCGCTGTCCCCCGATGGCGCCCAGATCGCCTTCGCGGGTTCGGCCAAGGGCAATGCCGACATCTACATCATCAACGTCAGCGGCACGGGGCTGCGACGGTTGACGACGACCTACGCGCTCGAGGCCTCCCCGGCCTGGTCCCCGACGGGACGCCAGATCCTCTACACCTCGGATCAGTCGGGCACGCCGCAGCTCTGTATGATGGAGGCGGAGGGAACCGGCGCCCACCGGTTGACCTACGCCGGCAACTGGAACGACGAAGGGACCTGGTCTCCCGACGGCTCCCGCATCGCTTTCGCCTGCCGCAACGAGGGCGACATGAACATCTGCGTCATGGACATGACAACGGGCAAGACCCTCCAGCTGACCGGCGAGGGCTCTAACGGCCGCCCGAGCTGGTCTCCCAACGGAGAGAAGATCGTCTACCAATCGCGCCGGGGTGGGTCAACGCAGATCTATACGATGGACGCCGACGGCCAGAACAAGAGGCTCTTGACCGAGGGAGGAAATAATTCGCAGCCGGTTTGGATTCCATAGTCGTGACCGGGTCAGCGTACCGCGCTTTTGGGATATAGTCACGCCCGCGCCACCAGCGCGGGCCCTCAAGGCTCTAACGACAAGGAGACGGGGATGAAGAACAGAAGGATGTCGGTCATCGCGCTCGCGTTTCTGCTGATCGCAACGTTCACGTTCCTGAGCGCGTGCAAGAAGAACCCGCCCACCACCGCGGAGCAGGTCAAACCCCCCGCGGAGAAACCCGTCGAGGTCGAGCCGCCTCCCGCGCCCGCACCCCCTCCCGTCCAGCCCAGTATCCTCTCAGAGGACCTCGACAGCCTCAACAGGAAGGGTTACCTGCAGGACGCGTTCTTTGACTTCGACAAGGCGGAACTGCGTTCGGATGCTCGCACGGCGCTGGCGACCGACGCGGAGTGGCTCAAGAAGTACCCGTCCATCCAGGTCCTGATCGAAGGGCACTGCGACGAACGGGGTACCTCCAAGTACAATCTCTCCCTGGGAGACCGGCGCGCCAATGCCGCCAGGGAGTACCTCGCATCGCTCGGCGTGGACGCTGCCCGCATCAAGACCCTGTCGTACGGAAAGGAGCGGCCCTTCTGCACGGCTTCGACCGAGGAGTGCTGGCAGCAGAATCGCCGCGGTCACTTCCTGATCACCGCGAAATAGAGTGCGGGCTCCCAGACAGGCCTGCGGCCTCCTTCTCGTTTTCTCTGCCCTGGTCCTCGGGGCCGGGTGCGTCTCCTCGGGCGACATCGACGGGCTTCACCGGCAGTTGGACGACATCGAGAAGCAGATCCAGGCGCTCGAGCGCAAGTCCTCGAGCAAGGAAGAAGTTGCGAAACTCAACACGAACGTTTCGCAACAGACCCAGCAGCTCTTGAAATCCAATGCCGACGCCGAAGTCAAGTTGAACGAGTTGACGGCGAAGATGGAACAGCTCGAAGCCAAACTCGAAGACACCAACCGCCGCCTCTCGCAGCTTTCGCAGCAGATCGCGGAGACGCAGGGGGATCTGGCGCGGCTGCGCCCGCCGGGCACCCCGGCGGCGACGCCACTGCCCTCCTCCGACGCGCCCGCTGCTCGCGTGACGCCCGCCCTCCGCGGCCCCTCCCCTTCGGAGCTTTTTGACACGGCATACGCCGACTACACAAAGGGGCGTTACGCTTTGGCGATTCAGGGCTTCCAGGAATACCTCGAGACATATCCGGGCACGGATCTTTCAGACGACGCCCGGTACTGGATCGGCGAATCCCGTTACGCGCAAAAGCGGTACCAGGACGCGATCGGCGACTTCGATCGACTGCTCAAGGACTGGCCCAAGAGCGACAAGGCAGCAGCGGCGCTGCTCAAGAAGGCCTACGCGCTGCTCGAGTTGGAGCAGAAACCCGAGGCCGTCGTGCAGCTCCAGTATGTCATCCACGAATACCCTTCCGCCGAGGAGGCCCGGCTCGCGCGGGCCAAACTCAAATCACTGGGGATTGAGAGCCGGTAAACGGGAAACGGAAAACGGAAAACGATGAGGGGCCGGTTCCGTCTGCCGGTTCCCGTTTGCCGTTTCCCGTTTCCCGAACTGGAACCCTAGTCAGAGAGGAACAACAGCGTCATGGCAAACATCCGATCGGCAAAAAAAAGGGTCCGGCAGGCAGAGAAGCAGCGGCGGCGCAACCGCGGCGCCCGAACCCGCCTGCGCACGGTGGTCAAGAAGTACCTCGATGCGGAAAGGGCGGCAAAAGGAGAGTTGTTGCCGGCCACGCATTCGGAGATCGATCGGGCCCGGAAGAAGGGTGTCATTCACCGGAACGCCGCGGCGCGCTACAAGTCGCGTCTTTCGAAGAGGGCCGCCGCGAAGCATTGAGGGCTGAGAGTCCGAGAGCGGGCTTCGTGCCCGAACCCCGATTCCCGGCTCTCGACGCTCCTAGAATCCCTCCAGCAGATTCGAGACGAGGCTCTCAGCGAATCGCTCGGCCACCCGGTCGATGGCCACGTTCTCCCGATCCACGTAGGAAGCTGCGCTCGTCGAGAAGGTGTAGTTGTCTTGAAAGGAGAACGTCGGGTTCTCCCAGAGGACCTTCTCTTCGGGAAGTGTCTTAAACAACACGCGCGCCGTGATTCGGACGTGGTACTCCTGCCCGCGGCCGGAGGTATCGAAGGCCACGGGATACATGTCGAAACCGATCACCGTGCCGCTCAAGTCCGCGTCCGCCCCGGCCGCTCCCGTCTGAACCGAGAAGCGGCCGCGGCTGGCCAGCTCCTTCGCGATCTCGCTTGAAAGCCGCTGCTCGACGCCCAGACGCGAGGTCTGGTTCCCCAGCGTCTGGAAACGGATCACGCGGATCGCGGCGGGAAGCGTGGAGGAGGTGCCAACGAGCCTGTAGCCGCAAGCCGCCAGGAGAAGGAGGCAGAGCGCCACCGCAGAGGACGTAGGACGCAGGAGGTAGGTGGTAGGCAGGAAAACCCTACGTCCTATGTCCTTCGTCCTAAGTCCTTGCGTTGTCACCGGACGACCAGGTTCAGCAGACGGTCCGGCACGTAAACTGCGCGTGTGATCTCCTTGCCCTCCACCCACCGCCGAATCCGCTCGTCTTTGCGCGCCAGCTCGAGCGCCTCCCCCTCAGCGGCACCCC
>JBOGJN010000516.1:0-1561 GCA_050745445.1 Thermoanaerobaculia bacterium | reverse complement strand
CTTCGCGACGAAATAGGCTTTCGTCACACTCCCCCGATCCCCTTCCTTTCTCGCGACAGCGCGGTCAATGTTCGGCTCGGGAAGGCGATCCGCAAGCGGCGCCCGAAAAGGACATCCACGAGCTGAGAGCGGAGCCCAGAGGCGGCACCGCTCCCCGGGGGAATGGATGGGCGCGCGGAGAGGCTGTTCTTGGGGCCATGCGGAGCATGTCTTTCCCGGGCGATCCTGAGAATCGATCGATCATGAAGAAGCTCGTGGTTATCCCCCGCACCCCGCGGCCAGAGAGTGCCGAAAGCCTTCCGGGCTCCGGCGCCGCGGAAAGGCGCAAGAGTCAGAGACGGTTAGGTCTCGCCCGGCGAACCAAGCCCTCACGCCGCGAAGATCCGGTCTTCGCGGTTGAGCTTACCCAGGAACGGCGCGCGGGCGGCGACCGCCGCCGCGCCGTGCAGAGACGCAAAGTCTACGATCGGCGGATAGGCCTGGGCCGCAGGCTCGACCTCTCCGACTGGGACCTCTAGGCGCTCCCGTCCCCCCGTGAGAGCTCATCCGATTCGCGCCCGTGCGTTTTCGCAAAGAGGATTTCCAACTCTTCTTGATTTCGCGCGCCCCACCGGCTCGTCAAGCACGCGAGCGCTCCTCCCGACAAGCGGCCGCGGCCATCTCCGGCGCGCGATCCGAAAGCCGCGGCTCTCGAGCTGACTGCCCAGGTGATACCTTCCCGCATTCCAAATGCGTTGTCCGCGCCGATGACCTGCAAGAGTAGAAACCACAGCTGGCACCAGATGGGTCATGCGATTGATCAACACGCGGGGGGGGCACCAGCGGGTCGCCTTGCGGATCCCTCCGACCCCGCCTGGGTTATCCTAGAAGCTTGACCAGGACATGAGCATGGTTGACCTGGGCGGCTATTCGGACGATCAGCTGGTTCGCGACGCTCGCGAGGCATTGCGATTGCGCCACTACAGCCGGGCGAGCGGGTTCTACTGTGAATATTGTGAACGCCAGGTCAAGATGGGCAAGCCCATCTCTCCGAGCGTCCTGGCCGGCTATGGTCTCGCCCTCGGACACACGGGGCGGTCGAAGGAAGGTCTCGAGATCTGCTTCCAGGCTCTCTTCGCGGACCGGCGAAATCCCGACGTGTACTGGGGACTCGCCGACCTGTACTGGCTTTCGCGCTCGCGGAGGAAGGCGATCGACGCGATCGACCGCGGCCTGAGCCTCTTGCCAGGGCACCCGGGGCTGATCCGGCTTCGCGACGAGATGGGTGTGCGCCGCAGTCCTCCCATCCCCTTTCTGTCTCGCAACAGCGTGGTCAATGTGAGGCTCGGGAAGATGATTCACAAACTGCGCTCGGCCAGGGTCTCCCCCGGCTGAACGCGGAGCCCAGAGGCAAGACCGCTTTCTGAGGAATGGATGGGCGCTGTGCGGAGTTGTTGTTGAGGCCATGCGAAGCACGTCTCCCACAGGCGGTCCTGAGAATCGGCTGGTCATGAAGAGACTCGTGGTGATCCCCCGGGTCCAACCTCCCGCGAGTGTCAAAAGCCCTTCGGCCCCTCGCGAA
>JBOGJN010000515.1:0-12156 GCA_050745445.1 Thermoanaerobaculia bacterium | reverse complement strand
CGGAGCCGAAACTCTCGGCTGCCGGTCGTCATCGACCGTCGCAGCCGAAAGCCGCGTCATCGCTCCTCTGCGATGCCACCGCATCGCCGTCGTCGCGCTTCCTTGCATCTGACCCCACGGCGCTCGTAACGCCATCCCACACCCTTTTTCAGCAACCTGCTAGATCGCCGCGGTCCGCTACGAAGGCTCCTCGCTGTCGTCCAGGTGCTCCAGCAGCTCCTGCCCGATCTTTCGGGAAACGAAGATCTGCTTCAGGTAGTTCAGCGACGTGATCGCCAGTGGCACGCCGGCCGCCGAAAAGGGCGCTCCGACGGCCGCGAGCGCCAGGTGCCGTGCCTTCTCGCCGCGCGTGAACTCGGGGTTCTTCCAGTCGAGCACGCTGCCGTAGTAACGAAAGATCATGCGATAAACGTCCGACAGGAGAAGACGGAAGCCCATCTCGCTTCCCCAGACGAAGCACTCTCCCGAACGGACCTTCTCGAGAAACTCCGCCGGAGTCTCCGCCTCCGCCACCGTATAGACGCGGGCGAGCGGCGCCAGAGTGTGCGCGTCGGATCCCGCCACAAGCGAGACCGCGCCCCGTTTCTCCCGGACCACCGCCATCAGATCCTCGATCAGCCGGTTGTGCTGCAATGCCATCGCGCCGTTCTTCACCTCGAAGACATCGAACATCCGGAGCATCTCGTCGAAGTACTGCCGGGGAGAGTTTCGCAGCCGGTAGTTCTGGAACATGTGGTTGGCCGACACCACGATTCGCTCCTGCCGCAAATAGGCGTGGAGGTCGTAGATGTCGCGGCGTCGGCGCTGAATTTCCGCGTGCTGCCGCTCGTCGATTCCAAAAACGTTCACGTGGATGCGCTGCTTCGTGTCGGGGAACCAGGTCTCGACCTCTTCCGAGATGAAGAAGTCGGTCCGCTCGGGATGCCTTTCGAGCAGACGGAGGCACCCGTCGATCGAGTCGTGGTCGGTCAGAGTGACCAAGTCCATGCCGCGCTCTTTGGCGACTCGGTCAACCTCTTCCGGGCGGTTGTAGGAGTCGCGCGTGTTGGCGATGCGGAAGTACTTGAAGGTCGAGTAGACGGAGTGGCAGTGCAGGTCCACCTTCTTGAAACGCTTGTCCGCGAACCAGGCGGGACGCTCGACTTCGTCTGGCTTGTCGCCGCGCATCGGGAGGGATAGCGTCGCAAATCGTGGTGCGGGGTGTCAAACCCCTTCGGTACACCGGAGGCGGCACGCACGCCCGGCACCCGGCCAATTCGTGTTAGGTTTTCCTCGTGGCGCGTGTTGTCTTTCGGGTTTTCTACGGGGCGCTTCTGGTCGCGCTCTTCCTGGCCGGCGCGTGGATGGCCTTCCAGCGCTCGATTGTCGGCCGCGCGGTCCCGGTCCCCGATCTGACCGGCAAGTCAATGGCGGAGGCGCTTCGGATCGCGCGCGGCGTTGGGCTGCGCGTGGAAGTTCAGACCGGCCGCGCCCGCAGCGACGACCGCGTGGCCAGGGGCCGGATCCTGCTGCAGCAGCCGGAGGGCGGTTCGCTGGCCAAACCCTCTCAGATTGTGCGGGTGGTGCTCTCGCTCGGTCCGCGTGACGTGAAGGTTCCAGACCTGACCTCTTTGCCGCCACGGGCGGCGACGCTGAGGCTCTCGCAGGAATCGCTACAGCTGGGGGCGGTGTCCTGGTACCGGGACGCCCGGGCTCGGGTCGGGATTGTCGCGCAGGACCCGGAGCCCGAATCACCCGTGGAGAAGGACTCGGTCGTCAGTGTCTTGACGAATCGGGGTCTTCCGGAGAGGCGCTACGTGATGCCAGATCTGGTGGGGCGTGACGCCGAGAAGATGCGAGTGCGCCTGGAGACGTACGGGTTACGCGTGGGCAGCTCCCGTTACGAGACCTATGAGGGAATCGCGCCCGACACCGTTCTGAAACAGTTTCCTCCGGCCGGGTATCCCATTGCAAACCCCGAGGTCGTTTCGCTGACGGTCTCGCGCGCCGCGGAGGTTCCGGCGGCCGCCGCCGCGCGATGAGCATCCGGATCGCCCCGTCGCTGCTCGCCGCGGATTTCGCCCGTCTGGCCGATGCGCTCGCCGTGGCCGAGGAAGGCGGCGCAGATCTGATTCACGTTGATGTCATGGATGGTCACTTCGTGCCGAACCTGACGGTTGGACCTCCGGTCGTCGAGGCGTTGCGTCGGGCGACGCGCCTGCCGCTTGACGTTCACCTGATGATCGAGAGGCCGGAGCAGTCGCTGTCTGGCTATCTCGAGGCGGGAGCCGACTGGATCTCGGTGCACGTGGAGGCCACCCGCCACCTGCAGCGGTGCCTCGAGACGATCAAGCGAGGAGGTGCCAAGGCCGGAGTCGCCTTGAATCCCTCCACACCCGTCGGCGCGCTGTCGGCGGCGTGGCCGGATCTCGATTACGCGGTGGTCATGTCGGTTAACCCCGGCTGGGGCGGCCAGACGTTTCTTGCGACCTCGGTTGCGAAGGTCCGCAAGTTGAAGGATGAGGCCTTGGAGGCGCGGAGCCGAGCACCGATCGAGGTGGACGGAGGAGTCGACGCGAGTCATGCTTCCGACCTGGTAGCGGCGGGCGCGGAAATCCTCGTCGCCGGAACCGCGGTTTACGGGCAGAGCGACCCGAAGGCGGCGATCGAGAGGCTCCGGTCAGCCGCCGGAGGAAGAGTTCGGGTATGAGTCCGCGAGGCCACACCGCCCTTTGGGCCATGGCGGTCGCGAGCCTTGTGTTCGCCATCGGTGGCTGCGCGGGCACCAAGAAGCCGGACAAGCTGACGCAGGAACTCCTGTCGCAGCCGAAAGAGATGCTCTTCGAGAAGGGGAAGACCTTGATCGAGAAGAAGAAATACGAGGAGGGCCGCAAGTATTTGAATTTCGTCTTCGAGACCTACCCGAACGACCCGCTGGGCAGACAGGCACTGTTGATGGTCGCCGACTCCTACTTCCGGCAGGGGGGCACGCGCGGCTACACCGAGGCGCGCTTTCGCTACCGGGACTACCTGAACCGCTATCCGGGATCGCCCCAGCGGGATTACGCCCGCTATCAGTTCGCCGTCTGCTCGGACAAGGAGCATGCGGGGGCGGACAGAGACCAGACCTCCACGCGCGAGGCCCTGGAGCAATACCAGGCCCTGATCCGTGAGTTTCCTGACTCCAGCTACGTGACCCCGGCGCGCGAGCGAATCCGCAGGTTGGTGGACGTTCTGGCGGAGCACGACTTCGGGATCGGTGTCTTCTACATGCGCAAGGGCGCGCCGGCGGCCGCCCTGGGCCGGTTCACGGCGGTCGAGGAGGCGTATCCCGAGTTCAAGGGCCGGGACAGGCTTTTCTTCTACAGCGCCGAGACCCTGGGACGGCTCGGTCGCCAGGACGAAGCCTCGCGCTACTACCAGCGGGTCATCGAGGAGTTTCCCGAGAGCCCGTTTGCCCGCCGGGCACGGCAAAAAGTGGCGAAAATCAAACCGCCCGTCTCCGCATCCGTTGACACGAGCGGCAAGAGCGAGTAATTTAAGGTGCAGGGCAAATTCCGCCGTATTTTTTAAGGAGCCGCTATGCGCCTCCCCTCTCGGACCGTCTTCGCAGGGCTCGGGCTGCTTGCCGCAGGAGCGCTTCTGGCCCAGCAGCCTCCGTCCACACCGCCGCCGGTCAAAGGCGGCAAGACGGCGCTGATCGACCGCGAAGCCCCGACCGTCACTCGCGTGGAGCCGGCGCCGCAGGTCGTCACGACCGAGACGGCCCCTCAGCCGTTAGGCTACGAGAGCGACGTCTATTGCTTTGGATACCTCGGAGATTTGGCCGAGACCTTCCTGGTCCGGGTCAACGGCGCCGAGAACATCGCGGAGCAGACCGACTACATCACCGACAACCTTCTTTACGTCAACGGTGGAGTGGATAAGGGTCTGAAGGTCGGCGACGAATTCTGGATCGTGACCCCCGAGCAGGAGGTCATCCACCCCACGACCTGGAAGAGCCTGGGCCGCTTCTACCAGTACCGCGGACGGGCGGTTGTGTCCAACCTCGACGCGCGTGCGGGCACCGTTCGCGTGACCCACGCCTGCACAGACATTCCGATGGGAGCGTATCTGAAGCGCTTCGAGCCGATTCCGATCCCGCTCGCCCGCAAGTCGCCTCCCGCGGTCGCGGGAGATCCGCCGTCGGGGAAGGCCACCGGCCACATCGTCTATACCCGCGACGGGGTCGTGGGCCTGGGGGCCGATCAGGACGTTCTGGTGGATCTCGGAATCGCCAACGGGTTGCAACCCGGCGACTTTCTGACGATCTTCCGGCTGGCTCAGGGGCGCCAGTACGGCATCCGTCCGGTCGGAGCCTACTGGGTCAACCTGCCTCCGGCGGCGGGATTCGATGTCCCGCGGACCTATCTGGGTGAGGGCGGGGTGTTGATGGTCGGCGACCGCTGGTCCGTCGTCCGCGTGACCGACTCCTTCCGTCTCATCGATGTCGGGGATGAGGTCGAGTTGAAGTAGATCCTCTCCACTTCGGCTGACAAAAATTCGGAGGGGCGCCCCGGCGCCTCTTCTTTTTTTCTCCTCGGGGACGTCTTTCCCTTCACGCAAGCAGCCATTCCCCGTCTGGCACGAAAAATATTTCTCTTCATGACGGTCAGCCGCGAACGGGTCTCCGTGGCGGCGTTTCTTTTTTCGGACGGTTTCCCTTCGCGTTTTTCTTTTGCTAAGATGCGCGCCTTCTCTCTTGCAATCGCTCGCGCGGGGGGCAACGTGAATCTGGATGGGCAGCTTCAGCAGATCATCGATGAACTCCTGGCGCATGGCATCTCGCTCGGCCTGGCAAAGAAGGAGTTCGAGAAGAAATACATCGTGGGGGCGGTGAAGCGATCCTCCGGGAACCTTGGCAGAGCGGCCCATTCGCTGGGGATTCACCGAAATACCCTGCGCAATAAGGTGGGTCTCTTGAGCATCCGACTGCCCAGGGGAAGACCGGGCGTGTCGCCGGAGATCCAGAAGAAGAAATAGCTATCAGCTGTCAGCTCTCAGCTGGGGCCACCACAGAATTCTCGAGCGGATCGCCACGGCCGGCATTCTCTGGCTGAGAGCTGACGGCTGATAGCGGAGAGCTAATTCTTTGGCGGCTGGTTTTTGTCCTGCGGTTCTTCCCCTTTGATCGAGTCCTTTAAATTTCGCAGCCCCTGGCCCAGTCCTCGGCCGAGCTGCGGCAGCTTGTTGGCGCCGAAGATAATGATCACGATCAGGAGGATGACCAGAAGTTCCGGAAGGCCGAGTCCAAACATGGCAGTCTCCTTCGATCTGCTCCGATCCCCGGACTAGTGCCGTTCCAACTTATTGGTTCGAGGGTGCGACAGGAGAGCAGCCAACCAGGCGTTCCGATATCGCTTCCGCTTGCCAGCTTCATGCATCCCGCAACCCTTTCGGCGCCGAAAGTTGGAACGGCACTAGCTTAACAGAGCGTGGCCAGACGCGCCTCGTAGAGACGCCGGAAGGCCCCTTCCACAGGCACCGAACCCTCAAGAAGGCGTCCCAGCAAGGCGATCTCCCGGGGAAGATAGCGGCGGTACCTCTCGCCGCGTTCCTGCGCCATCGCGCGGGCAAATGTGCCGCAGACCTTCCAGGCGCGCTGAAGAAGCACGCGGTCGAAACGGCTCCGAAACTCGTCCACCCGCAGCTGCCGGCTCCTGGCAAATTTCTCGATGACGGAGCCGGCCAGTTCGGGTGTCATCCAGTCAAGCGTCGTGCGCTCCCAGAGCAGTGAGGCCAGATCATAGGCATCGGGCCCCTCGCGCAGGTCCTGAAAGTCGATCGCGGCGACATCGTCTCCGGCCGCGAAGAGGTTGTTCGCATGGAAGTCACGGTGGCAGAGCGCCCGGGGGTGCCCCGCGATCTCGCGCGAGAGTGCCTCGGCCCAGGCATCGTGCGTCTGTCTCTCGGCGGGTGAGAGCGGCTGGTGGAGCCAGAGATCAAAGACCGCCTCGCGGGCAAGATCGAGCTCTCGGCGGAAGAATGCGGCGTCAAAAGGCGCATTGATGCCGGGGTCGGGCAGGGTTGCCAGCGCGGCGGCTGCCTCGGCAGAGCGTAGAAGCCAGAGAGGGCGCTCCTCGGGTTTCTCCAGAAGCCGGCCCGAGAGATCCTGCCGCCCGAAGTCCTCCACAATTTGGTTTCCTCTCTGGTCGTCCGCGATGAGCCGGGGGACCCGTATGCGTCTGCGCAAAACGTCGCGGGCGGCGGTCCACCGGCGGCACGGCTCCGTCTCCTCCGGGGGATAAGCCACACCGAGCACGGTCCGGCCATCCGCCAGGAGAAGCCGCAGGTACCGGCGGCGACCGACATCGCCCGGCAGGGGCTCGACGGAAACGGGCTCGTTGCGGGTGCGCAGCGCCAGCCTGGCGAGGCCGGGGAACTCGGCGGGGATCACGTCGGAGAGTCTAGGGTCGAGAGTCAAGAGTCAAGGGCCGGACAGCTGGGGCAACAACATTCTGAACTCTCAACTCTAGACCCTTGACTCCTGACTGCGAAGCGGCGTCGGGCGCCGCTTCGCTCGTTACTTCGCCTGAGTCAGGACGACCTTCTTGACCCGGACGGGCTGGTTGGGACGGTCGCTCGCGTTGCGCGGAACGCTCGCGATCTTGTCCGCGGTCTCCAGACCGGACACGACCTCGCCGAATGCAGAGTACTGATGGTCGAGAAATGTCGAGTCCTTCACGACGATGAAGAACTGCGAGGAGGCCGAGTCTGGGTCCTGGGAGCGGGCCATCGACACGATGCCTCGCTTGTGCGAGGTGTCATTGAATTCCGCCTTGAGCCGCGCCTCCTTGCCGTTGACCACGTGGCCACCGGTGCCGTACGGGTGCGTCGGATCCTCCGGTTTCTTCGTGTTGGGATCGCCGCCCTGAATCATGAAACCCGGGATCACCCGGTGGAACATCGTACCGTTGTAGAAGCCGCTGGCTGCCAGATCCACGAAGTTTGCGACGTGTTTCGGGGCCTTGTCGTAGAAGAACCTGATCGTGATATCCCCCATGTCGGTCTGCAGCGTGGCGAGGGTCTTGGCGTAGTCGCGCGGCGCGGTCATCTTCTTCTTCTCCTTCCCGGCCGGCTTCGCATTTGCGATCGTCGCGCCGGCCACGGCGACGGCGCAGAGCAGCAGCGAGGCCAGTGCGGCTTTGGTTTTCACAGTCCCTCCTTTCCGAATTCGCGGCGAACGATAGCAGGTGTCCGGTGCCGGGTGCCAGGCGCCAGGGGCCCACCGCCTGTCGCGATCTGCGACCTCAAACCTGCGGCCTGAGGCTGCTCACCCGGCGATAGGATCTCCTTCCGTGAGGGGAACTGGCGCCGCTTTCGACGTCGCGTCGCGGGCAACCGCGGACGTGGTGATCGTGGGCGGAGGCGCAATCGGTTGTGCCCTGGCCCGGGAGCTCGCCCTCCGCGGCGTTTCGGTGGCCGTGATCGAGCGGGGAAAGCCGGGCGCGGAGGCCTCCGGGGCCGCGGCCGGCCTGCTTTCTCCGCAGGCGGACGCCGTCGCGCCGGGTCCCTTCTTCGATCTGTGCGTCGAAAGCCGCGGGCTCTACCCGGACTGGGCTCGAGAGCTCTCCGAGGAAACCGGAAGCGACGTGGGCTACCGCCGCACCGGGATCCTTCGCTGCGCGCTGCCGGAAGATCGCGCGCGCCTGAGCGTCTTCCTCTGGCAGCGTGAGGCGGGGTTCGCGCTCGAACACTGCGACGCGGCCGGGATCGCCGCGAGGAGCGATGGCCGGGTCGCCTCCGAGGTCCGCGAGGCGCTCTTTTTCCCGGACGAGGCGATTGTGGACAGCCGCCGGCTGACCCGGGCCCTCTGGCTTTCGGCCGAGCGCCGCGGCGCAAGGATGCTCCTGGGCACCACCGCGCGGCGGTTTCTCCTGCGCGCGGGCGTCTGCCGGGGAGTCGAGACAGACGGCGGCGCGATCGAGTCCGCGCGCGTCGTGGACGCGGCGGGAGCCTGGGCGGCCTTCGACGACACGCTGCCTTTCCGGCTGCCCGTTTCTCCCGTGCACGGACAGATCGTCCAGCTCGAGACGCGGGAGGCGGTTCTGCCCACGGTGATCCAGTCGGAAGAGGTGTATGTGGTGCCGCGAGCCGATGGATCGCTTCTCCTGGGCTCGACCTTCGAGTCCGTGGGATTCGAGAAACGGGTGACCGCGGGGGCGGTCCAGAAGTTGATCGGCGCCGCCGCGCGCCTGGTTCCGAGCCTTGCGAGCGCCCGATTCGTGACGGCCTGGGCGGGGCTTCGTCCGGGAACCCCCGACGGACTGCCCGTGCTCGGGCCGTCGCCGGTGCCGGGTCTGTACCTGGCGACGGGTCACTTCCGAAACGGGATTCTTCTGGCGCCGGTCACGGCCCGGATTCTGGCGGACGCGTTGACGGGAAAGGGCTCGCTTGACCTCACCGTCTTCTCCGCGAAGCGTTTTGCAGAGAATCGGCGAACGCCCGCGCCTCAAGCGCGGCACCGCCGGGAGTTTTCAGATAGAATCCGGCCAGCTTCGGCCGGGAATTCCGCGCCGACGGGGGAGGGGAGTTGCCGGGGCCCTCGGCACCGGCTGTGACGATCATGCGGAACGCCATGTACGCCGGTGTGCGACGGGGGGCGGAGGTTCTCTGGCGCATCGCCCGCGCGGTGGACCGTCAGTTTCCCGAGAGGTCTTTTCAACCCAAGTGGGCTCCGGCGCCGCTCGCCAAGCAGCGTCAGCGCTCGTTTCCGAAGCTCGGGTTCCCTCGCGAGACAGACTCGCTTTGCCCGCGCTGCGTCAAGGAGGTCCGGGACCAGATCCTGTCGGGCGAAGTGGACTGGAAGGTTCTCGTGGACGGGAAACCGGGCGAGATCAAGGCACGGATCGTCGAGGAAGAGGGTCAGATCCTGATGAAGAAGGACTGCCCGAAGCACGGCCGCTTCGAGGACGTCATGTCGATCGACCCGGCTTTCTTCAAGAGGCTCGAGACCCTCTACCCGGGGCGCGACTTCGTGATCCCCAAGGATGGTCTCCACAACCACGGAACCTCGTCGATCCGGTATGGGCGCGGAGCCGTCCTGACGATCGATTTAACCAACCGCTGCAACATGATGTGCAACCCGTGCTTCATGGACGCGAACCAGGTGGGCTACGTGCACGAGCTCGAATGGGAGGATGTGAAGAAACTTCTCGACGACGCGGCGTCGGTCAAGCCGCGGAGGCAGCTCTCCGTGCAGTTTTCAGGCGGCGAGCCCACGCTTTCGCCCCACTTCCTGCCCGCGATCCGTTACGCGCGGGAAATCGGCTACTTCTCGGTCCAGTGCGCGACCAACGGCATCCGCTTCGCGCAGGATGAGGGCTTTGCGAAGGAGGCGGCGCAAGCCGGCCTGCGTTTCGCGTACCTGCAGTTTGATGGCGTGGGCAACGAGAACAACCAGCACCGCAAGGTCGGAAACCTCTTCGATGTCAAGCAACGGGCCATCGAGAACCTGCACAAGGCCGGGATCGACATCACGCTGGTGACGACGATCATCAACGGCGTCAACAACCACCAGGTGGGCGACATCTTGAGGTTCGCGATCGAAAACATCGACAAGATCAACACGGCCTCCTTCCAGCCCGTCTCCTTCACCGGGCGCGACGAGGACATCGACGATGAGACGCGCAAGAAGCAGCGTTACACGCTCTCGCACCTCGCGCACGATGCGAAGACGCAGGCGGGGATCGGCGAGCCCATGCGCGACTGGTACCCGCTTTCGGCCTCCGGTCCCTTCTCGGACTTAAAGGATCTGCTGGGAGGCCTCGAGGCGGATTGGGGATCCTTGAAGTGCGGTTGCCACCCCAACTGTGGCATCGGCGCGATGCTTCTGGTTCAGGAGAAGACCCGGGAGACCGTCCCGGTGCCTGCGATGCTGAATGTGGATCGGCTGCTGGAGGACTTCCAGAGCATCACCGATTCGGCCCGCGGCAAGCCGTGGACCGCCTTCCAGGTTGCCCTCTCGGTGCTGCGCAATCTTCGCCCCGAGGGGATTCCCGGAAGTCTCTCACCCTGGAGGGTCGTCCAGATCATGGACGGCCACACGGGTGGCCGGCTCGGCTTCTCGGAAAAGAAACGTTATCCGTGGCGCGTCTTCTTTATCGGCGGCATGTGGTTCCAGGACCTCTTCAACTACGACTTTCGGCGCACCGAAATGTGCATCATTCCGTACGCGACCCAGATGGGAGAGATTTCCTTCTGCGCCTACAACACGGGTGTGGGCTGGCGCAAGATCATCGAGGAGATGTTTCAGACGGCTTCGCTCGCCGAGTGGCACAAGACGCGCGGGCGTCACGAGGTCTTCGCCCGCGGGCGAAGCGTGCCGCTGCCGGTCTTGCCGGGACAGAGCGTTCCGGTGGTGCCTCTCCTGCCGGTGGCCGAGCCGCGCCCGACCGCCGCGGCGGCCGGGATGCTTCCTGTCTACGGCGGCGGCGTAGGCCGATAGCCGCCCGCGTGCCCCGTCGATCCGGGAAAGCCCCGCTCCGGCGGGGCTTTCGGCTTTACGGGCGAACTGACCCTCGTCTTGCCCAGCGCTCGTGTCGGGAATCCGGGCGCTCGACGTTGGGCTTGGAGACGCGAGCGGCCTGCGCCACATTGTGGGCGCCACGCCGTTCGGCTTTCTCGTTTCGCCGCCGCCGCTCTTGCGCCTTGCGAGCTCGGATCGCGGCGATCCGCTCGCCGAGCGGGACCTCGAAGCGTTCGGCCGGGGCACTTCTGTAGTCGAATCCCGGCAGCAGGATGCGGGGCAGGCGTTTGCCGATCGCCTTCTCGATCGCGGCCAGATCCGCCTCCTCCTCTGGCGACACAAAGGTGAAGGCGTCGCCCGTCATCTCGGCACGGGCCGTCCGGCCCACGCGGTGGATGTAGTCGTCCGGCACGTGTGGCACGTCGAAGTTGACGACGTGCGAGAGCGCCTCGACATCGATCCCGCGGGCGGCGATATCGGTTGCGACGAGGACGCGGAACCTTCCTGCCTTGAAGCCGGCCAGTGCCCGGGTCCGCTGTAACTGGCTGCGGTTGCCATGGATCCGTTCACAGGGGATCCCCTGCTTCGAGAGCGTGTCGGCGAGGCGGTTTGCGCGGTGCTTGGTCCGCGTGAACGCGAGAACATTCTGGATGGCGCCGCGCCGTACCAGCTCCACAAGCAGCGGCGCCTTCAGGTTCTGTGGCACCGGGTAGACCGCATGCGTGATACCCACCGCGGGGGCCGCCGGCCGCTCGAGGTTGACCATGAATGGATGGCGGAGCATCTCCCGGGCGAGCTGGATGATCGGCGGGGGCATCGTCGCGGCGAAAAAGAGCGTCTGCCGCCGTGCGGGCAGGTGCCTTAAGACCCGCCGGATGTCCGGCAGGAAGCCCATGTCGAGCATCCGGTCCGCCTCATCCAGTACCAGAACCTCGAGCCCCTCGAGCTTCGCGTACGGGAATCGGAAGTGGTCGAGCAGCCGCCCGGGTGTCGCCACCAACACATCCACGCCCGTTCGAAAGGCATGCTCCTGAGGGCCCATCCCGACGCCGCCAAAGACCGCGGCGGAGGAGACCGACGTGTGCACGGCGAACTGGCTCGTATGCTCCTCGATCTGCGCGGCCAGCTCACGGGTAGGTGTCAGGATCAGCGCGCGGGTCGTTCCGCGTTTCTTTCCGATCAGGCGGTGGAGGATTGGGAGAACGAAGGCCGCGGTCTTGCCGCTACCCGTCATGGCGCAGGCGAGGAGGTCTCGACCCTCCAGAGCGGGCGGAATCGAGTCCTGCTGGATTGGCGTCGGGCGCGTGAAGCCCATCTCCTTGATGCCGCGGAGCAGGTTTGGATGCAGTCCGAAACTCGAAAAAGGCATGGGGATCGTGCTCTTTCCGCGGCTCGACCCGGAGGGCTGCGGCCGCTGTTTTCTTCTCCGGCTGTTTTTTCGGGAACGGAGGAATCGCCGGTGAGGCATTATAGCGAGGCCGGGCGAGTGTGTCCCTTTCACAGTCGGGTGTGCGGCCGCCCGGCCTCGGAAGAGAGAGTTCAAAGATACCGGGGCGAGGTGACTCGCAGGCAAATACCGCGATCATCCCTTGACGGACCAGCCTTTCTTCGCGAGCAGTGCCCGCAGCCGCTCGCGCTGGTCTCCCTGAAGCTCGATCGAGGATGCGTCG
>JBOGJN010000514.1:0-2720 GCA_050745445.1 Thermoanaerobaculia bacterium | reverse complement strand
ACGCGATGCAAAGTCGGAGTTGGCGCACGAGTTTGCGCTCGATGGAAGAGTCTCTTGATAGAGCGGCGAAGTCCCTTCCAGTTCTCACCCCGCTGACTTCTCATTGGATCCTCGGCTCTCACGGGCCATTGTATGAATAGTAGGGATCGGGACGACCGTCGTGGCGGGCCCCGCGGTCATCCGGTGACGGGAGACGTCAAGAAGGCCGGCGCTGCCTCCCTTGAAATATTCGACCAGGAGCCCCTGGAGGGTACTAAGTAAGATATGAGGGTGTGGTGTGTCCGGACCTGGAGGCGAACATCCGGTGATTTCTAACTCGGAGACGGTCTACGTGTGGCTTCGCCGGCTCCTTTTCGGGGCCCTTGCGCGGCTCGCCCGCGAGGGGTTCGTGGTCCCGCCCGCCGACGCTGCCGACCTCGTTCACGACTTCTTCGTGGAGGTTTGGCCGGCAGTGGCTCGGGGCTACGACCCGAACAGGGGGAAGCTCGAGGCCTACGCCTATCGCGCGTTCGTGCACTTCGCTCGCCCGAGGATCGTGAGGATGCGCCGGTGGCGGAGCCGCCTGGTCGAGACTGCGGAGATCGCACGCCTCGAGCCCGCCCCGGATCAGCTATCCGAATCGGGGCGTGACATTGCTGCCGTGGGCGACGCGCTCGCGAAGCTGCCGCCCCTCCATCGCGACGTGCTCCATGCGTACCTCACGAGCGACCTCCACTCCGAGCGGGCCTTGTCCGACGTCTTTGGTCTCTCCAGGTACCGCCTTCGCGAGATGCTTGTCGAGGCCCTGGGCCGGGTCGCGGTGTCGCTCGGGGAGCCCGGCCGCATCCCGCAGGGTGACTGGGAGGTGGCGAGGGCGTTATGGAAGGAAGGCCGGACCGCGGCCGAAGCAGCCGTGTTTCTCGGACGCACTGTTGAGCAGGTCCGTAAGGCCCGTGAGCGGATCGGAAGGCTCCTGTCCGGCGGGCTTAGCAGTGCCAGACAACGGTCCGTCTTCAGCGAAAGGAGGGTGATCATGCCGCGAGACGTGCAGTCGCTCCTTAAAGAAGTGCTGGCCTCACCCGGCAAGCAGCACCTCCTCGACGAGGTCCGGCACCGCGCCGGCGAAATCCTCGACCACCTCGAGCGCGCAGAGTCCCTGGAGGAATGGGGCAAGGCGAGCGACGATGCCGAGTGGCTCGCTGAGGTGTATGGCGCGATCGCAGGCGACGAGGAGCTGTCGTCCGAGGACAAGACGACCCTGGATGCCATGGTCTCGGCCACTCGTGGCGAGGAGTCCTCGATTGGCTATGCCTTCAAGGAGGCGCTGATCCGGAACCTTCCGGAGGAGGTGCCCAGTCTCGAGAGCCGGCTCGCGGGCTTGCCGATGGTCGACGAGGAGGAGCAGAAGGAGCTCTTCGACACGCCGGCGGTGCAAGCCGCGCTGCCCCAGGCCGCCGGGCTCATCGTCTACGGGGTGACGCCGCTGACCATCTTCTACGCGACGGAGGCGGTCGGCGGGCTCATCGGCAGGCTCATGCGGCATCGGATCGTCAGGCTGGATGCAGACCTGGTCCTCGAGGAATGCGACCGGGTGACGCCAGATCGATCGCCGGTCATGACGACCTCACGCGGGTTCGTCTTGGCACACCCGATGGTCCTGAACGAGATCGTGAAGGTGGCGGAGTGCAGCGCCGCCACCGCTCCCGTACTCCTCTTCTGGCTCGTCAACGTCGCCAGGTTCAGGCCGTTCGTATTCCGAGGCCTCGAGGCGAAGCCGCGCGAGGGTGCCGTGGCGCTGACGGCTGTCAAGGACGTCGCAGCAGTCGCAGACGATCTCGCCCTCCGCTGGGGACAGACGGGGTATGTCAATGCGGCCCCGTTCGTGTATTAGGCAGGGCGGGGCCAGACCTGAAGCCGCGCCTCCGGTCCCGTCCGCAGCTTGACGAACCCGCTTGGCAGTCGGACAAAGGTCTCGGCGTGCCAGACCAGGGTGCCGTCTTCGTCTAGGAGCCGATGTACCAGCAGGGTGTTCGGCGGCAGGGTGCGCTTCGGCCGCCGCCGGAGCAGGTTCCGCCACTCGTATGGGATCGTGTCCCTTTGGGTCGTCGTGCCCGCGCGGGCCTCCAGGATCTCGATCGTCCGGCCCGTTCGGGTCAGCGAGAAGGGCTGGACATGCGGGACATGAGTGTGGCCGCACAGCATGACCGCAATGTCCTGCTCGCATAGGAAGTCGTCCAGCGCGTCCCGCGACGCCGTCTCCATCCGCAGCGTCTTTCCGGGCCATGCGCGAGAGTGATGGAGGAGGAGGACGCGGACTTCGTTCGGGTCGGGTATCTCCATCGACGTGGCCGCCTCGGTGAGCTGGCTGCAGAACGACCCGCGCGCGAGGAACCGCTGAATGCCGAACGGCCGGACGTCGGCGTCGGTGTCGATGCCGATGAACCGGAGCCGCTGCCCAGTCGACAGCTGGATCGGTGCTCCCACGAACGGCCGTGCCGGGAACGTGTCGTTGAGCCCTCGGGTCGGCGGTCCCCAGACGCAGGCCAGACCGGGCCAGTGGTCGTGGTTGCCCGAGACCGCTCGCTCTCCCCAGTCGGCGGCGGCGAGACCCCAATAGTTCGCGTCGGGAGGCGCGACAAATGCGGCGAGATACCTTTCGGCCATCGTGAACTGCGTCTCCTTGCCGACCGTCGTAACGTCGCCTGTCACGAGGAGCTGCGCGCCTTCGGCGTCCCGCAGCC
>JBOGJN010000513.1:0-10926 GCA_050745445.1 Thermoanaerobaculia bacterium | reverse complement strand
GGCTAGGGCGGACAAGCAGTTTTTTCGCAAACCCTCTGCCTTCGAGAAACTGCTCGAGAGCGAGAGCTTGCAGAGTGCCCATGGACCAACCTCCCCGCAGAAGGAAGCGGGGAAACGCAAATTAGGCGTAAGTAAGGCGTAAGTCAAGCGGCATTTTGTATATCAACTAAACTTGACAATATGAAAAGTTAACTTAACATATAAAAACGAAGGGCCAGACCCCGATTTCCGAAACAGATTACGAGTGAAGAACCACTTGCGAGTCCTGCGGGCCGAGCGCGGCTGGTCGCAGGCGCAGCTGGCGGAGCGCCTCGGCGTCTCGCGCCAGACGGTCAACGCGATCGAGACCGGGCGCTACGACCCGAGCCTTCCGCTCGCCTTCAAAATCGCCCGTCTCTTCGGCCAGTTGATCGAGCAGGTCTTCGAGCCTGAAAAGAATTCCACCGGCCTCTAGACCCGGCGTTCTCGGTCTGGCCGTCGCGCGGAATACCCGAGCCGCAATTATGATCGGCTCGGAAACCATCCCGTTTCCGACACACAGAATTTGAGCGCATGAGCGAATCTCTCGAGCGACCCGGCGATTGTTTCCTTCGGCACCGACTGTCTGCGTTTCGTCAGTTACGGTTTCCTCTTCTACGCCTTCGGCATGGTCGTGACCCAGGCCTTCAACGGCGCAGGCGACACCTGGACTCCCACCTGGATCAACCTCTTCTGCTTCTGGTTCTGGGAGATCCCGCTCGCCTATGTGCTTGCCCGGCGCGTGGGGATCGGGCCGCGCGGGGTCTTCGCGGCGATCACAATCGCCTTCTCGATGCTGGCGGTCGTCAGCACTTCCATCTTCCGGCGAGGCCGCTGGAAGGAGAAGAAGGTGTGACGCGGGTTTGGGATCCCGATTTCAATGGAGGGGGCACCGACTTGCGAAGACCACGGCGTGTTCTCTGCCCCACCCGTCTCGGAGCCCTTCCACACGCCTTTCCCCGTCCCCGGGAGTCGTCGGGGGATCGGTGATCCGGAAACACCGATTCTCGCGCCCCGCGGGAAGTGTCGATCGAAAGAAGAGTGTGCGGGCTCGCTCTTCTTCCGGATCCAGACCATACTCGCGAATCGCATCCACAACGACGGAGGAGTAGGACAGGCGCGGGTCGAGCCGCACGCGTCCGTAACGGCGCCAACGGATTTCCGCTCGGCCTACCAACGTGGACTCGCCCCCGTAGGCATCGAAGGTGTCACGGGACTCGCCCCATCGGAAAAGAGCGTCCCGCGCCCCCAACACAGCCGCCGCGCCAAGGAGACCAAGAGCCGCGATCGTCGCAAACCGGCGCCGGCGGCGAGCGAACAGTCCAACGAGTCCCAGGGTCCCCGCGGCCGCGGCGACGGCCGTTACGGTCGTCAGGTAGAGAAAGCGAAAGCCGTTGGGGTGTCCCGGAAATCCCCATCGGAGGGACGCGGCGAGGGCGGCTCCGGCATGCGCTAAGAGAAGCGCAGACAATTCATCCCTGGGGAACCGAAACGCGCGCAGCAGCGCCAGCGCCACCGGAATCCCGATGATCCATCCCAGCCTCGATTCCGGCAGATCCTGCCGGCGCACGGGATCCGGGATGAACCAGGGCGCCTGAAAGGAGTCGGCGATGACCGTAAACGGAATCATCCAGTTGTTCGTGCGCTGGAGGTCGAGGAGAAAGCTTTGATCGGAAGCACGGCCAAAGTAGGGAGAACGACGATTCTTCTTCAATAGAAGGATCGGCGACGCTGCGACGAGAAAGCCGAGACAAAAGAGAAGAGCGAGCGCCACGCGTCGCCGGATCGCCACCTCGCGGACCTGCGGCCAGAGAAGGAAGACGACGAGTGCGACGGCGACGATCCAGCTGCCGAGGTAGACGTGCGCTCCGACCCCAGCCACCAGACCGCCAGCCGCGGCGGCGCCGAGGCTCAGTCGCCTGCGGGCGCGGACCAGCAACAGCGTGGCGATGTCCGTGATCGGAGCCAGGGCCAGCCCGTTCCACCCGAAGCGCGCCAGGATGATCTGCCAGCGCAGACCGCCAAGGACGAGAGCCGTGACGGCCGCGCCTCCGCGCGGCAACAGTGTCCAGCCAAGGAAAAACGCGGTGACCAGTGAGATTGTCCCCTCCAGCGCACCGGGAAGACGTATCGCCAAGACGGTCGTGCCAAGGGCGCGGAGGCCCAGCCGGTAGGCTTCCAGGTAAACGACCCCGATGAAGGCTTGCGGTTTGCCCTCCATCGGAAGGATACGAATCGCGTCTGAGTAGTCGCGCCAGCGCCCCTCCAGGGCGAGGCTCGGCCGAATCGGCAGCACCTCGTCGAACCAAATGGCTGGAGGGATTTGATCGAGCCAGGCGAAACGCACCAGAGCCCCAAAGACCAACGCGGCCAGCGCGACCAGACCGAGAGCCTTCCGGCTGACCGGAAGCGGCTCGAGCGGATCGCTCGAGCGCGAGGTTTGGCTCCAGAGCAAGAAGCCGGCGGCGGCAAGGATCCCCGCGGAGGAAGAGGCGGCGATCACGAGGACCGTCAGAACGAGGCGCGGGATCGCCCATGAGGTCTCCGGGGATGTTAGGAGATCGGGCCGAACGAACCGAATCGCATCCACGATGACGACAAACCAGACGAGCAACCCAAAGGCGACGGCCCTGCGTGGAGAGCCAGGGCTTCGCGTCTCCGCCGGCCGGAGGCTCACCGAGCCTCACCAGCCGCAATCGCGAGCAGCGAGCTTCCGAGCGGAAGCGGGAGACCTCGAAAGAGTCTTTCCTCCAGCCGCGAGAACCGATAGAGCGCCCGGTTGAGCCAAGCAGGCGGGATCGACGGGGGCGTTGGCTCCGCGCCCAGCAGGGACTCCTTAACCCGGACCGCGAGCTTGACGGGAACGGTCCACCCGAAAAAGTAGCGCGAGGACAAGAGACGCACCCCGGCCCGCTTCGCAAGGTCGCCGAGGCTCGAGCGCGTATAGCGGACGTAGTGGTGATTGAGCTCGTCGTGGCTCGTCCAAAGAATCGGGAATGCCGGAACGGTCAGCAGAACGATCCCTTGCGGCTGCAACAGCTCCACCGCGCGGCGCAGGGCCATGACCGCATCGGGGAGGTGTTCGAGGACGTCCAGCATCAAGACGAGCGCGTATTTCTTCCCCGGTTCGAAGCTGCTGTCGAATGGGCCCAGGCGGATGCGGGAGGCCCAGGGCCCATCGGGACGAATTGCGGTTGAGTCCATCTCGATGCCCTCGACCGGCCCCAGACGTTCGAGCTTTTCGAAGGAGAGCCCATCCCCGCAGCCGACGTCGAGAATCGGGCCCCAGCCCTGGCTCGGCGTCCAGTCGTTCAGTGCCGAGAGGATCAGGTCTTCACGTGCCCGCCACCACCAGTGCCGTTCGTACAGCTGCCGGTAGGCAAGGGCGTAGGTCCGGTCCATTCAGGCGCGTTCAGTGCTCTGGGGAGCAGGGCCGCCGGCCCGCCCGGCGACCTCCCGCACGATGTAATGAGGCCGCCCCTTTGTCTCCTCGTAGATCCGTCCGATGTACTCCCCGATCACGCCCAGGAAGAGGAGCTGAATGCCGGCGAAAAGCGTCATCGCGACCAGCAACGCGGTGAAACCGGGAGGCGATTGATGGAGGAAGATCTTGGCGTAAATGGCGTAGGCCACGTAGAGAAGTGTCCCGGAGATCGTCACGAACCCGAGAAGAGCGGCCGCCCGGAGAGGCGCCATCGAGAACGCAAAGATCCCATCGAGCGCCAGACGCCAGAGCTTCCAGAAGCCATACTTCGAAGCGCCGGCGTAGCGCTCTGACCGCTCCACGGCAACCCCGGTCTGGCGAAAACCCACCCAGGCGCGGAGACCACGCAGATAGCGATGCCGCTCCGGTAGGCTCTTCAAGCGATCCACGACCCGGCGCGTCAGTACGGCGAAATCCCCGGCGTCTCTGGGGAGTTGAATGTTGGCGACGTAGGCGATGAGCCGATAGAAGAGGAAATAGCAGAGCCGCAACGGCCATGCCTCCTTGCGGCCCGAACGTTTCGCGTACACGACATCGTAGCCTTTCTCCTGTTCGGCGAGAAGCAGTGGGATCGCCTCGGGAGGATCCTGAAGGTCTCCGTCCATGACGACGACCAGGTCCCCGGTCGCCTGGTCGAGCGCGGCGCTCAGCGCACTCTGATGACCAAAATTCCTCGAAAGGGAAATCGCGATCAGGCGAGGGTCGCTCGAGGCGGCTTCGCGCAGGATCTCGAAACTTCGATCCGTGCTGCCGTCGTCAACGAAGACCATTTCGTGCGGTCCCCCGGAAAGGCCGTCCAGGACCTTGCGCAGACGCCGCAGAAACTCCGGGACGACTCTTTCCTCGTTGAACAATGGCACCGCGACCGAGACTCGCGGCGCCCTCGCCCTCTCTTCAGAGCCACGGATCACTTCGAACATGATACCCGCGCCCGTCTCGAACGTGGGTTGGGCGCGGTGCTGCGGCTCTTCGGAAAAGGGGGTTCCGGTTCCAGGTCCGAAGTCGGAGTTTGTGGCTCTCTTGGACTGGACCTCAGACCCTGGACGCGGCGTTTTGCAGCAGTGCGTTCGCCCTTCGCGGCGCCCGCGCCAGGGAGTGGTCCACGCCCGCCGCGAAGGCTTCCTCCAGGGTGAACCAGACGGCCCCGTACACCTCCGCCTTTTGCGGCGCAACCGCGTCCCCCGAGGCCGTCAGCAGATAGCGGATGTCGTAGTGGACGTGCGCCGGGCGGCCTCGCCGCGCCGGAATCGGGTGCACGTCCACGTCGAGAACCCGGCCCCCGAGGCGGTCTTCGAGCGCCGCAAGACCTGTCTCCTCTTGCGCCTCGCGAAGCGCCGTCGCGAAGACGGATCGGTCCCCCGCTCCACGTGCCCGCCGGGCTGGAGCCAACGGTCGAGCCTGCGATGATGAACCAGCGGAAAAGCCGAGCCGTCGGGCCGCGCCACGATCGCGCTGCCCGTGATGTGTTCAACCTGCTCGCGAGTGAAGGGGTCCGCGGCGTACCGGAGGAGTTCTCGAATCTTCGCGAGCGACGCCCGCTCCCGGCCGTCGGAGGCGGCGTGCGGAGAGCTCCTCGAGGAGTTCTGCCGCGGCGATCACTTGAGCACCTGAGAGACGTTGCTGTAGTCGTCCGTCCACAGGCGGGCGGCGCGCCGGGAGAACTTCCGGGAGCCTTTTCTGATGTCCCTGTTATTTAGAACCCGGGGGTCCCGCCACCTCGAGAAGGCCGACCGCCAGTTCTTTCTCAAGCTGTCCTATGCGTTCCAGCGGTGAAGCGCGGAGAACCGAACCCCAGGCTCGCCTGCGATGATTCGCCGAAGCCTCAGCGGCGGCGTGTTCTTCTTATCGAAAGTCTAACCGGGCGGGAAAAGAGATTCCGCCCGCCGCTGGAGGAATGCGGTCGGGCGGATTTACTGGAGAGCAGACCGCAGAGAGGGCCTAACCCTTGACCGGAGGCAACCCACCCCTGCCGCTACGCGAAAGAGGAGGCAACCTTCTCGTCGACCCGCTGTTCGAGACGCCGTTCGAGCCGCCGCCGCCATTGCTCATGCTCGAGCCGCCGCTGCGCGTAGGAGGCAAGGGCCCGGCCGCGCTTGCAATGTTCGGGACGAGAGCCACCAGGCTAACCACCGCGAGGATTGTTCCAACCAGCTTCTTCATGACCATCTCCTTTTTGCTGCTCTGCTTGATTGCAGGGCAATCAGAAAGAAAGCAATCCGGGTGCCAGGCAAACCCATCGCCCCGCCGCCGGACTCGGCCGGCAGCGCGCAGCGGCCTAAGTGATTGCCGGGACAGCAGAAATCGAGAAGGGAGACTCTCGCCGAGAGGACGGCCATCCGCAGGGATCACGCACCCGTTCATATCCGTTCGGATAGGTCGCATATCCATTCGGATAGGATGGCCTGTCCGCTGGCAACTCACGACCGATGTCAGCTCCTTCGCGGCAAGACTGCACAAGATGAGACGGTCCCCATGACGCCCACGCTCGTCGCCGTGGCCGGGCCGCTCCAAGGCTCCGTCCATCCTCTCGAAATCGACGAGGTGACCGCGGGCCGCGACGCGTCGAACTCCCTTGTGATCGCGGACGTCTCCGTGTCCCGGAAGCATTCGGTTCTGACAAGAGAGGCCGACGGCTACAGAATCGCGGATCTCGACAGCTTGAACGGAACTTTCGTCAATGGCGTGCCGGTCAAGCGGCGCCTCCTCCAGCATGGCGACGAGATCGAGATCGGGACCTCCAAGTTCCTCTTCCTGCTCCGGGACGTCGAGGAGGGAGAGGTCCCCGGGGCGGCGAACCTCGTGGCGGGCGAGGTCCGCCTGGGCTCGACCGTCCGACTCAAGCCCGAGGAGGCTCTCTACCTCCAGCCGGACAAACTCGCCGCCGCTCTTCCCTCGAAGCCGGGGGAACGGATCGCCCTCGATCTGCAGGTCTTGCTCAACGCGAGCCGGTTGATCGCCTCGGCCGCCACTCTCGGCGAGCTCGGACAGAGGTTGATCGAACTCGCCTTCCAAGCCGTCCCCGCGCAGCGCGGCGCTCTGCTACTGCCTGGCGAAGATCCCGACGATTTTGTCGCCGTTGCCATCCGGGATCGAGACTCTGGCCGCCCGGATTCCCTCCAGGTCAGCAAGACGATCCTCACACAGGTCTGTCGCGAGAAAGCGGCCATTCTCTCCAACGACGTGCTGGAGAGTGAAACTCTTCGCAAGGCCGGAAGCCTCGTGGCGTCGCGGGTCCAGGCGCTGACCGCGGTTCCCGTGGCCGTCCCGGACAAGCTCTTCGGCGTCCTGTATCTGGACTCCCGCGATCCCGAAGCCCGCTTTGCCGAGGAGGACCTCCAGCTCTTGATGGGTCTGGCGAACATGGCCGCCGCCGCATTCGAAAATATCCGCCACATCGAACGGCTCGAACGCGAGCGGGCGCGTCTGGAAGCCGAGGTCCCTCTCGCCTCGGACATGGTGGGCGAGAGCCCCGCGATGCGTCGCGTTTATCAGTTCATCGGGCGCGTCGCACCCACGGACGCGACAGTTCTGATCCTCGGCGAGAGCGGAACAGGAAAGGAACTGGCCGCGCATGCAATTCACCGCAACAGCGCGAGGGCCGCGCAGCCGTTCGTGGCCATCCATTGCGCCGCGCTGACGGAGAGCCTGCTCGAAAGCGAGCTCTTTGGCCACGAGCGCGGCTCCTTCACCGGCGCCATCGCGCAGAAGAAGGGAAAGCTGGAAGTGGCCGATGGGGGGACGGTGTTCCTCGACGAGGTCGCCGAGTTGCCGCCGGCGGCGCAGGTCAAGCTGCTGCGCGTCCTGCAGGAACGGGAGTTTGAGCGCGTGGGCGGCACGCGTCTGATTCACGTGAATATCAGACTCATCGCCGCCACCAACAAGAACCTCGAAGAAGAGACTGCCGCGGGCCGATTCCGCGAGGATCTTTTCTACCGATTGAACGTCGTCGCCCTCACTATGCCCGCCCTGCGGGAGCGGACCGAGGACATTCCGCTTCTGGCCAGCTACTTTGCGGCCCAATTCGGCAAGAATCTCAAGGCTCGGATCTCGGGGATCTCACCGGAGGCACGGGCGGTTCTGCTTCGCTACGACTGGCCGGGCAACGTCCGCGAGCTCGCCAACGCCATCGAACGCGCTGTCGTTTTGAGCACCGGGGATGTCGTCGCGCCGGAAGATCTGCCCGAGGCTCTTCTGGAGGGGGGAAGCGCGGCCGAACTGGGACTGGCCACGTACCATGACGCTGTCAACAGCGCCAAGAGGGAGGTCATCCTCAAAGCCGCCCGGGAAGCCAAGGGGAGCTACGTGGAGGCCGCAAAGCGCCTCGGCGTGAATCCGAACTATCTGTCACGGCTGATCCGGAACCTGAAGCTGAAAGGCGAGATTCAGAAGTAGCCTGCTCGAGACCGCCGCGGACTCCGGCGAAAACTCACCGCAGCCCCTGGACGATCTGCAGACTCCCGAGAATTCGTCTGTAGCCATACGCAAACGCCCGCGCATCGGGCGTCATCAGGATGTTGTCGATGTGGTCGAGTCCGGTGCGATCGGCAGGCGCGATCTCTTTCCAGAACTCGCGGCGCCCGGTCTCGACGTTGAGCCGGAAGACCCGGGCCGGCAACTCGTTGCGGCTGTAAACGTAGAGCCAACGGCCCTCTGCGCTCCAGGCGATGGGCCAGTCGCCCGCGGTGTTTGTGGCGAGCGGCCGCGGCGTCCCTCCGTCCGCGCGACAGAGAAGGATCTTCGAATCCGGTCCTGGCGCGGCGATCCACCGGCCGTCCGGCGAGATGGGCACTGCGCCGGGCAGCATGCCCTCGGGCGAGATCGGCTGCGGCTCGCCGCCGCTCAAGTCCTGGACGTAAAGACGCAGGGGACGCTTCCCTTTCTGGCCGAGAAACAGGATGCGTCTTCCATCCGGGAAGAAGCCTCCCCAGAGGATCGACGCGACGCCGCGATGCCCGATCGATCGCGCCTGGCCTGGTCCCGCCGGCAAGAGCAGAAACCTTTCCTGGCCGCCCGGCTCCGACAGTTGCGACAGCACCCACCGGCCATCCGGTGACAGCCCCAGCGCCCCTCCTTCGCCCAGGGCAATGGCCGGCGAGCCATCGACTCTGCGGAGACAGATCGCGCCCCTGCCTGTCCCCCCCTCTCCACGCTGGTCAAAGAGGATGGCGCTGCCGTCACTCGAGATCGCGGCGATCCAGGGCAGATCCAGCCAGGAGAGGTCACGCTCGGAGGTCTCGCCGGAGGCTACGACGGCGACGCTCCGGCTGTAGGCGTAATCGGAAATCAGGATGCGGCCGTCTTTGAAGATGTCATCGAGGAAGAGACCACTGGCTTCCTGGCGGACGAGCCGCTCGCGGCCCGAAAGAGTCACGGCGTAGAGCGCGTCCTTCCCGGCCGACCGCCTCCCCGTGAACCAGATCTCGCCGCCATCCGGCCACCAGGCCAGACCCCGAGCGAATTCCCATCCTTCCGAGACCGTGCTCCTCTTCGCGGAGAGATCAACCACGTTGACGAGGAAGAACCCGTTGGGATCCTGCTCGATGAAGGCGATGCGGTCGCCCCGGGGCGAAAGACGCATGGAGCCGATCTCGGCTCCGGTCTCGTAGAGCAGGCGTCCAACGGGATACTCGATCCGGGTCCTGCCGTGTGCGCGGCGAACGACGGCCAGGGCGGTGCCGTCGGGAGACCAGTCGGCCAGACGCGCATCCTTGAGAATCTCGTGCGGTGAGCCGCCGGCCAGCGGCACGCGCGCGAGCGTTCCGGTTCCCTCGATGGACTCCCGGCGCCCGATGGAAATGGCCATTTCCCCTGAAGAGGAGACGGCAAGCAGATCGCCATCGGGCAGTCCGAGGTCGCGCGACTCTTTGCCGGCGGGGTTCCTCGAGAAGATCCGATAGGGGGCTCCCGCCCACGAGGTGGAGTAGATGACCGTCTGGCCGTCCGGCGCGAACCTTGCCGAGAAGACCCCGCCCAGACGCAGCCCCAGGCTCTGGTAGGCAGGCGACACGGGCTTGCGCAGGGCGTTGTGGAGAAGCCAGCCCGCAAGAAGCCCCCCGAGGAGAAGTGCGGCTGCGGCCAGCGGTTTGCCCCAGTTGCGCCTTCGCACGGGACCGAGGGCGATCCCGGCCGTCGTCGGCGCCGAGACTCCCGAGAGAGCCTCGAGATCGAATGCAAGGTCGCGCGCAGACTGGAAGCGTTCCTCGGGATCTTTCTCGAGGCAGTGGCGAACGATGCGCTCGAGGCCCGGGTGGACATTGGGGTTGACCGTCGAGAGCTCCGGAGGCTCCCTCGTGAGGATCGCCGACATCGTGGAGGCCGCCGAGTCGCCGCGGAAGGCCCGATGACCCGACAGCATCTCGTAGAGGATCGCCCCAAAAGAAAAGATGTCGGAGCGGGGGTCGGCCACTCTGCCGCGAACCTGCTCGGGGGACATGTAGCCGAATGTTCCGAGAACCACGCCGGGTTCCGTGGCGGCCGAAGTGGTCGGCTCCGGCCGTATCAACTTGGCCAGACCGAAGTCGAGGATCTTTACGCGGCCGTCCTTCGTCACGAACATGTTCTCGGGCTTCAGATCCCTGTGGACGATGCCCTTGTCGTGAGCGGCGGCCAGGCCTCGGGCCGCCTGGATGGCGAACTCGATGGCGCGGCGGGGACCGAGGGCGCCTGAAGCGAGGCGACTCCGAAGCGTGCCGCCCTCGAGCAGCTCCGAAACGACATAGGGCGACCCGTCGTGCGTTCCAATGTCGAAGACCGCCGTGATGTTGGGATGGTTGAGCAGGCTCGCCGCTTCGGCCTCCCGCTCGAACCGGCGCAGGCGATCGGGGTCGCTCGAGAAGGTGGCCGGGAGAACCTTGACCGCGACCTCGCGCCCGAGCCGCGTGTCGCGCGCCCGGTACACTTCGCCCATGCCTCCGGCGCCGAGGCGCGCGATGATCTCATAGGGGCCAAGCCGGGCACCGGGCTCCATGGGTGAGGCGATTCTACAGCGCGGCGTCCAGGTGCCCCGAGCCGTCAGGCTCGGGAGCCGGTCGCGGGGACCCGCCCCGCCCTGACCGAGGCGGTGACGGCGTCATCCCGGTGCGCCGATCCGCCGGCCCCGGCGGCCAGCCGGGAAGCGTCACGAGAAAGAGACCGATGCCCGCAGCGCCGAGCAAAAGAGATCCCCACCACACCGGACGGCTCCGCGTCAGAGCGGCGACGGCTCCGAGCGCGATCGACACCTGAAACACCGCCACGGCATTGGCGAAACCGTGGTGCCGGTAAAGCAGGTGGTCGGCTTCCGCGGATTTCTCGCTGGTCAGGCATTCGGGGCCAGGTCTTGCCTTTTGCCCGCCACGGCGGCCAAGCCCGGCAGGCCCGGCCTTCCGTTTGTCGAAAGGCAAGAGTCAAGACCTGACCCGCGCGCGCGAGTGTCGTGCTCACAC
>JBOGJN010000512.1:0-3263 GCA_050745445.1 Thermoanaerobaculia bacterium | reverse complement strand
GTCCCACTTCTCCCACTTGTCGATGTCCGGCAGCCACAGGATCTTCCGGGACGGCCCCTCGACGAGCCACGCCACCGTGTCGGAGTCCTCGTCGCGGTGCGGCACCTGGATCGCGGTCGCGCGCATGGACGGGGTGAGCTCCACGGGCTTTCCGATCTCGATCTCGCGAAGCTCGATGTTTTCAAGCGCCACGAGCCTCTTCCAGGGCCCGTTCTCGCGCAGAAACCTCGCCATCGAGGGCGTGGCGTAGACCGGGACCTTCCGCGCGCCGAGGACCTCCCGGCCGAGCTGCGCGAGGCCGAGGTAGTGGCCGATGTGCGCGTGTGTCAGCAGGATCCCGTCGGGCAGGCCGCCCAGCCGCTCCATCTGCTGCGCGAAGTCGGGCGTGGCGTCGATCAGAAACCTCTTCCCGGCCTCCGCGTCGAGAAGGCCGAGCGAAGCGACGAGCCGGCGCGCCGCGGGGTCCCGCCGCGCCTTTTCGCATAGCGCCTGGTGGCAGCCCGCGTGCGGCACGCCGCCGTCCTGCGCGACGCCGAGCACCAGGGCGAGGGGCGGCTCGGCCGGCGCGGGGCTCGGAGGCGGGGCGGCCAGAAGAGCCGCGAGCAGTGATGCAGCTACACTAGTTACGCCCGTGAGCTTGCTGCCGTCACGCAGGATGAGCAGGTCGTGTCCGCCGCTCGAGGTCGGTGGCGTTGGTCTGCCCCGCGGCGGCGCGTTCTTCCAGGCTTGTCCAGCGGCGCGCCTAGCGGCGATCCCGAGGATGGCGATGCCGACGAGGATGCCGACCAGTCGCGCGAGTCTGCTGCCGATCCGGGCCGAATACCTCATAACACGCTGCCGCCTATCCGTGCTTCCCCAGCTAAAATCTTACATCCGCGAACGCGCGCGGACTGGCTCGTGCTCCAGAATATGATTCGAGCCAGCGGTATGGACGCTTCTTCAGGCATCCTCGACCCAAACGGCGAACGGTGTTTCTCCCTCCGGAGCTCCGGGCGGATACCTCGTATCGAGGCAATCGTGAGGATGTTCCTCATCGGAATGCTCGTCCTCGGTGCGGCCGTTGCCTTTTTGGCACGCCGTTCAGGAACGGTAGTCAGCGCTCCCGCAGTGATTGCCGCCTTCTCGGTGGTTGTCCTCTACTTCTTGCTTTTCGGAGGGCGTGATAAGTTTGGAAACCGGTACAAGGCGCCACTCGGGTTTCTTTGGGAACGCCTCGGACGAAGCCTCCCCGGCGGCGAGGTGCGCATAGGCAGCAGCGGCATCACGGCGCCGGATTTGGCCCTTGTGGCCAGCGGCCGCAAGCCCAAGGCGCGTCGCCTCGCTCGCAGCATCTCCTGGAGCGAGGTCTCGCATCTTCGGCTTTCGCGCGACCCCTACGGTGAGATCGTTTATGAATTTGAAGTTCCCGAGACGCCGCCGTTTTTGAGGCAACTCGCGATTTCCCGCTCCGACCTTTATGATCCCGAAGGATTCGAACGTGCCGTGGAGCAAAGAAGCGGCCGTCGCTTCGAGAAGACGTTCGAGGATCTTCCCGCCGAAATCGAGCCGGGGGCTGCTTCTGAGGCGAGAGATTCCGCCGATGAGGAGACGACATCAACTCTCTCGATGCAGCAAGTCGTTCTGGAGCATGTCGAAGCGCTCCAAGGTGCAACGAGCTTTCGGATCATAACCGTTGGAATGAACATTCTCGGCACGGTCGTTGGAATCCTGGTGGGGCTCGGTACGGTCTGGTTCCTCTGGCGCTTCGCACCTCCTGCGGTTGGCAGATTCGCGACTTCAAGCTGGGGCTTTGTCGTGATTGTGTTCGGTGGGTGGGCAGCGGGGCACTTCTGGCTCCGGCGGTCGCGCCAGCGCTACCGCCTCGCGGTGGCCCAGGATGGCCTCTACGCTCGGGCGCCCTCCCGCCGGTTTCCCGGGTTCACTCCTTGGAAAGAGATAATCGACTTTACTTACACGAAAGAGCGCGTGAGAATGAGTTCCTTCCGCCTGACCGGCGGTTCGGATGACCCTCCCCACCGCTTCACCTTGCGGACAACGCGCGGAACCCACTCCTTCGTTTGTCAGGAGATCGAGTCGGACTCAAATCTTGTCATCGGTATCCAGGAATTCCTGAAACAAAACGCCCGCCGGCAGGAGATGAGTCCTGGAGTTTAGATCCCGAGGGCGCAGTGGGCCCTGTTAAATCGAACGAAGACGGGACTCCTGGCTGGTATGCCGTCGTAGAACATAGCAAAGTTCGCGGATGGGATTCCCGGCCAATCAAGTGACGTGTGGGGGGTCAGCAGATAGGTTGCATCTCCCTTCCTCGGTTACGTCCGCTTGCATTGGCACCCTTGCTACTTGAGCGTGATCGGCTGGGTCACCGTGGCCGTCTTCTTCGAGTTGGTGTCCCGGACGACGAACCGGACTTTGTACTCTCCGGGCGGCGCGCCGCTGAGCGTTACCTTGAGGTTCAGAAAGATGTCCTGAACGGCGCTCTTCGTCGGCAGACGGAAGGAGCCGAACCGCTCCTGGTTCACCACGACCTGGCCGCCGGCGGTCAGGACCTGGAGATCGACGTCGAAGGCGGGCTCGTACGTGGCTGCGGCCGTCCGAGGATAGACCAGGTTCTTCGGCTCCATATAGAACTGCTGCAGCTCGCCGCCCTGGAAGACGGCGTTGGCGCGAGCCGTGTAGTCGCCGTAGAACTTGGCGGGCTGGGTGACGAGGAGAAACGGCTTGACGGTCAGCGGCGCTTCGACGCGCACCTTCTCGAGGGCCTGCTCCAGCGCTTCGATGGCCGCCGCATGGTCGCCGCCCTTTTCGGCCGTCGCCGCGCGGGTCAGCAAGGCGCTGATGTCCGCGGCCTCGGCTGGCCGGGACGCCATCGCCAGCCCCCAGCCGCTTACGAGCACGATCGGGAGACTGATCCTGGGCAGGCTTCGTGGCATGGTCATCTCACCTCCAACTTTGCGAGACCGCGCCCGTGTTCAGATTGACGCGAACCTGTGGCGGATTCGAACGCGCGCCGCCAGTGGGGTTGTCCTCGCCGACCCAGGACCTCTCGAGCGTGATGATGGCCGTATCCCCCTGAAGGCGGGCTCCAGCGATGCTCGGATGGCGTAGCTTGACGTCCCCATGGGGCCTGTAGGCCACGTAGATCCACGCGTACCGTGACTGCCGGGGGTTGGTCAGAATGACGCCGTGGGCCGTGCCGAGGAGCACGCGCGCTCCCTGACGGGCCAGCTCTGCCGGGCCCTCGTAGGTGTGCATGTACCCAGCGT
>JBOGJN010000511.1:0-5306 GCA_050745445.1 Thermoanaerobaculia bacterium | reverse complement strand
GATGCTCTTGACCTGCGTGTATTCCTCCAGGGCATAGTGGCCTCGCTCGCGTCCGAAGCCGGACGCCTTGTAGCCGCCGAAGGGGAGCCCCGGATCATAGAAGTTGTACGCGTTGATCCAGACGGTGCCTGCCCTCAGGCCCTTGGCCGTGCGCAGGGCCCTCTTGATATCCCGTGACCAGACCGCGGCGGCCAGGCCATAGATCGTCGCGTTCCCGACGGCGACCGCTTCGGCCTCGTCCCGGAAAGTCAGTGTCGCCAGAACGGGCCCGAAGATCTCCTCGCGCGCGATGCGCATGTCGGGTCTGACACCGTCGAAGACGGTGGCTTCAAAGAATGCCCCTTTGCCTTTGACCGAAACGGGATGGCCGCCGGCCAGGAGCTTCGCACCCTCGGATGTGCCCGAGGCGACATACCGCTCGACGTTCGCGCGTTGCGTCTGCGACACGAGCGAGCCCAGACGGGTCTTGGGATTCAGAGGATCGTCCGGGACCATCTTTTTCGCGCGCTCCACGACCTTCTCCATCAGCGCGTCGTGAACCGAATCTTCGACCAAGAGGCGGGAACCCGCCGAGCAAAGCTCTCCCTTCCCGTAGAAGATGGCGTTGATCGCTCCTTTGGCGGCGGCCTCGAGATCGGCGTCGGCAAAAACGATGTTGGGGGACTTGCCCCCCAGTTCCATCGAGACGCGTTTGACCGTGCCGGCCGCCGCCCGCAGGATCGACTTGCCGGTGTCCGTCTCGCCCGTGAACGAGATCTTGTCAATTTCGGGGTGTTCGGCCATCGCCTGCCCGACCACGGCGCCCGGCCCCGGCACGACGTTGAACGCGCCGGGTGGAAGCCCCGCCTCGGCCAGAAGCTCCGCAAAGAGCAGTGACGTCAACGGCGTGGCCGACGCGGGCTTCAGGACGACCGCATTGCCCAGGGCGAGCGCCGGAGCGATCTTCCACATGGCCTGGAGAAGCGGGAAATTCCAGGGGGTGATGGCGCCGACGACACCGATCGGCTCCCGCAGTGTCAGGAGCATCGCGTCGTTGCGGCCGGGGAAGGTGTCGCCGTAAAGCTTGTCCGCGGACTCGCCGAAGTAGGCGAGGCACTCCGCGGTGGCCGGCATGTCGATCTTCGCCGATTCGAAGATGGGTTTGCCGTTGTCCAGCGTCTCGACACGGCCGAACTGCTCGGCGCGCGACGCCAGGAGCTCGGCCGCGCGAGTCAGGATTCGGCCCCGTTGCCGCGGTTTCATCACGGCCCAGGGCCCCGACGCGAAGGCCGTGCGCGCGGCCGCGACCGCCCGGTCGAGGTCCTCCCGCCCCGCCTCGGCCACGTCGGCGATCTTCTCCTCGGTGGCCGGATTGATCGTCGCGAAGCGTCTTCCGGACGCGGCGGGCGTGAACCCGCCGTTGATAAAGAGGTCGGTCTGGAGCTTGATGTTGGTTTGCGTCTCTGTCGCCATCGTCCGAAGCTATCAGCTATCAGCCAGACCAAAACCCGAAACCCGGGCAGCAAGCGGTCCCCTCCGAGCTGAGAGCTGACGGCTGAGAGCTGACAGCTACTTTCCTTTGAACTTCGGAACCCGCTTCTCCTGGTTGGCCGCGATCCCCTCCTTGGCGTCTTCGCTCTGGAAGAGCAGCTGCTGCAACTCGCGCTCGACCGCGAGCGCGGACTCGACCGGCAGGTCCCAGCCGGTCTGGACGGAGCGCTTGATACGGCCCACGGCCTTGGCGGCCTTGTTTGGCGGCACGAACTGCCGCGCGTAGTCCATCACCTGCTCCCACCACTCCTCGGGCGTGGCTTCGATGACCTGGTTGACCAGGCCCATGTCGCGGGCTTCCTCGAAGGAGAACGTGTTGCCGGTGACCATGAGCTCGATCGCCCGGGACTTTCCGACGAGCTTGCCGAGGCGCGTCGTGCCGCCGGTGCCGGGCAAAACGCCGAGCGTGACCTCCGGCAAACCGATCTTGCCGGAGTCCTTGCGGGCGATCCGCAGATCGCAGGCCATGGCGATCTCGAGACCCCCGCCGACGGTGTGGCCGTTCAAGGCGGCGATGACGAGCTTGGGCGTGTGCTCGAAACGCAGCAGTGTCTCGTTGGCGTGCAGGCAGAAAAAGTACTTGAAGCCGGGGGTGACGGCGTTCAACATCCCGATGTTTGCTCCGGCCGAGAAAAAGCGGTCCCCCTTGCCGCGCAGGACAATGACGTGCACGTCATCGTCGAAGCGGGCCTTCAGGATTGCATCGTCCAGCTGCCGCATCATCGCGTAGGTGTAGGTGTTGGCGGGCGGATCGTCCATCTCGATGACCGCGATGCCGTTCTCGGCGCGGTACTGGATGACGGCCTGGTCGAGCTGTGGACTCGTCCAATCGCGTGTCTTTGCGGGAGCGCTCATGAAACCTCCTGAGACAGGTTCGAAGTGCAACATGCTATCAAAGCTCTTGGCTGTCAGCTCTTAGCTGTTAGCCAGATGAGGGGCTACAACCCCAGAATGCTCCTCGCGATCATGAAGTAGATAAGGAGACCCGTGGCGTCCACGAGCGTGGCGATCAGGGGCGCCGACATGATCGTGGGGTCGATCCTGACGGCTGTCGCGAGCATCGGGATGGTGGCGCCAACCGCGTTGGCCCAGGTACAAATGGTCAGGATGCTCAGGCCCACGGTCAGCGCCAGGGGCGTCGTTGAGCCCCAGAGCAGGGCCCGCGCAAAGCCGACGATCCCGAGCAATAAACCGAGCGCCAGGCCACTGCCCGCCTCGCGCAGGAGGACCCGACCGAAGTTGCGCATTCGGATCTCGCCGACCGCGAGCCCTCGCACAATCGTGGTCACGGTCTGGGAGCCCGAGTTGCCGCCGGTGCCGATCAGGAGCGGGATAAAGAAGGAGAGCGCCACGACTTTGGACAGGTCTCCCTGGAAGTGCCGCAACACCGTTCCGGTGAGGGTCTCGGCAACAAAAAGGAGCAGAAGCCAGCTGAAGCGGGCGCGCACGTTGCGAAAAAGCTTGGTCGCGAAGTACCCCTCGGCGACCTCTTCCTTGGCCGGAGCGCCGGCAAGGTGGAGCATGTCCTCCGTCTGCTCTTCGACGAGGACGTCGATGACGTCATCCACCGTGACGATGCCGAGCGGCTGGTTCTGCTCGTCCACGACCGGGATCGCATGAAAGTCGTACTTGGACACGAGACGCGCGACCTCTTCCTGGGGCGTCTCGGGGCGCACGGTCTTTAGCGTTTTCTCCATGAGATCGGCGATCTTTTTCTCGGGCGGCGCGGGGAAAAGCTTGCGCAGCGAAACATAGCCGACCAGGTGTTCCTGTTCGTCCACGGCGTAGAGGCTCTGGACGGTTTCCACCTCGGGATCGATCTTCTTCAAGTGCTCGAGGGTCTCCGCGACGGTCCACTCGGGACGGATCCGGGCGAACTTCTCCGACATCAACCGCCCGGCCGTCCGAGGCGCAAAACGCAGGAGGCGTTTGGCCTCGGCGGCGTCACGCGGCGACATCCGGGCGAGCAGGGCCTCGCGCTGGCGCTGTGTGAGGCGCTCGAGCAGAAAGATGACCTCGTCGGTTGGGACGCGGTCGAGCTGCGGACCGAGCTTTTCCGGCGAAGCCTGATGAAGGATCAGACGGAGGGTCTCGCCCTTGAGCTCCGAGAGCACGGCTGCTGCCTGTTCGGGCGGTAGGGCCTCGAAGAGGACAAGCCTGTCTTCGCGGGGCAGGTCGTCCAGGAGTTCGGCGATGTCGGCCGGATGAAGCTCTGCCACCGCCGCCGCGAGCTCCTGCGGGTTCTCGCGGATCAGCTCCTCGATGTCAGGACCGATGATCTTGACCAGAGACATTGGTGTGATTCTGACATCGTCAGGCGTCAGGCGTCAGGCGTCAGGCGTCAGGCGGAAACCGAGCGAACTGTTGGCCCTCTTTTTCGCCTTTCGCCTACCGCCTCCCGCCTCCCGTCTCGCTGGGGTCCACCCACTCGGAGGATCCATCCGGATGAAACTCCTTCTTCCAGATTGGGACCGACGTCTTGATCCGATCGATGGCGGCGCGGCAGACCTCGAAGGCGTCGCAGCGGTGCGGCGACGTCGCGAGCACCGCCACGGAAATCTCGCCTACAGAGAGCCGTCCGATCCGGTGCTGCGCACGCAGACGCGCCTGTGGCCACTCTTGTACAAGTGCGGCTGTGATCCTGGCCATCTCGGCCTCGGCCATCGGGCCATAGACCTCGTACGCGATCGCTGTCGTTTGCCGCCCCGCGTTCTCGTCGCGGACGACGCCGAGAAAGAGACAAACCGCTCCCTCGGAGGGCCGCACGTCGTGGAGGAGCGCCGCGACGTCAATCGGGTCGGAGGTGAGGAACATGCGCTCTTAGACTTCGAAATTCGAAATTCGAAATTGGCGTCATCCTCCCGCAACAGGCGGCAAGAAGGCCACCTCGTCACCGTCCCGCAGCACGGTCTGGCCGTTCACGTGCTTACGGTTGACCGCCGCGGGAGGCATCGACGGAAACCGCCCGAGCGGCGGGAGCTCCCTGGCGAGCCGCTGCCAGAGCTCGGCGACACGCGTGCCCTCGGGCAACTCGCGGGCCTCCTCGGACCGGCCGGCCGTCTCTCGAAAGGAGGCGAAATACAGGAGATTCACACGCACGCACCGAGTCTACCCGCGCGGGGCGGCTGCTTGACGGTTAACCGACTGGTCAGATAGTCTCCCGTTGTGCCCGGATCCGCGCCCGGCCGGGGGGCCGAGAGGCGTCTCCTGCTCCTGAAGGCCGCCTTTCGTGAGGTGGCGGAAAAGGGATTCTCGCAAGTGACGCTCGAGGACATCGCGCGGCGCTCCGGCGTGTCCAAGGGGGTCACTCTCTATTACTTCGCTTCGAAAGAGGAGCTCTTCCGGCAGCTTGTCGCCTGGTTGATCGACGCGATCGGGGCGCGCATGCGCGAGGCCGTCGCGACAGCCTCCGACCCGGTCGAAAAGGTGCGGGCTCTGGTTGCGATCACCTTTCCCTCGCCTTCGCGAAACCGCGCCTTCTTCCGCGCCTACATCGACTTCTGCGGGCTCGCCGCGCGGCTCGAGTCCTTCCGTCAGATCGGCGCGCGTTTCTACGCCGGCTGCAGGCAGGTGGATCAGGGCATCGTCCTGGAGGGGATGCGGCAAGGGCTTTTCCGGGTCCGCGATGCCGGCGACGCGGCCTCAACGGTGCGCGCGATTTTCGACGGGCTCATGCTGCAATGGCTGGCAGAGAAGGATCCGGAGTCCGCGTTTTCGACCTATCGGGGGCGTTGCGAGCAGGAACTGCTGTCCTATCTGCTCGGCCCGGAGAAAGC
>JBOGJN010000510.1:0-6191 GCA_050745445.1 Thermoanaerobaculia bacterium | reverse complement strand
ATGTATGAACGCAAGAAAGCCCTCAAGGAGATGCGCGGAGAGCCGCTCCAACGCGATGCCACGGAGGAGCCCACACAACGGGACTGGGACAAGACGAACTGAAGAAAGTCGAGTTGAGAGTCTTGAGTTGGGAGTGAAGACCGAAGTCAGAGCCGCCCGAAACGGGTCCAACTCCAAACCCCAAACGCTGCGCTGAGGTCCCCATGAAATACTACTGGACCGCCTGCCCCAACTGCCGCTGTGAGATCTCGATCAACACCAGCGACTCCGCCCGGGGCACTTCCGGGTCACTACGCCGCTGGTCGGCGGACCGTTCGATCAATGACGGGCGGCAGTTTGAGATTCCGCGCGCCGAGCTGTCCACCGGCGGCGGCTTCACGACGGCGTGCGTCTGCGGTCAGGCAATCGTCGCGCCGGCAAAACCGGACGCCGTCAGTGCCGAGCGGGAAACGGATTTGCGGGTCAAGCTTTCCGCGGACTGAGAAGCCAGTCGAGAGTCAAGGGTCGAGAGAAATCGAGGGCTCAGGCCCCGAAGAGAACGATCGTGGCGCCGAGGCCTCCCCGTTCCGGGGGCGCATCGAAGAATTCCGCGACGCGGGGGTCGGCCGAGAGAAGGCGCCTGACTTCGGCGCGTCGCACCCCGATCCCTTTTCCATGAATGAGCCGTACCTCGTGGTAGCCGGCCGCGTGCGCCTGCCTCAAGTACTCTTCGACTGCCGAAGCGACATCCTCGGGACGAAACGAATGAAGGTCGAAGGAGTCCTCGACCGGAACGGTTTTCAACATTCCTCGACTCTCGACTCTGGACTCTAGACTTCTTCCACGACCACCTCGACCGGCATCGCGGCTCTGGCGACCTTCGAGATGATGCAGTATTTCTCCGCGAGCGCGAGCGTCTTCTCGACCTGGGGTCTCTGCGCGGCAAGCAGCGCCGACGGAACACGCGCGTGGATCGTGGCCCGCAACATCTTGTACCCCCCGGCGGGGTCCCTTCCGAGCTCTCCCGTGACCCGCAAGGCAGGCTCCGGATAGCCGAGGTTGAGCTTTTTCAAGAAGATCGCCCAGGTATTGATAAAGCATGCGGCGACGGCGGCGAGCAAGAGCTCTTCCGGGTTGGCTCCCGTCCCGCATCCGCCCAGAGCCTGGGCGCCCCCAATCGCCAGGGAAATCTCTCCCTGGGTCAGCCGCAGCTGCCCGCAGCCTGTCCCGTCTCCCGACCAGGTTGCGCCGACCGAAAAGCGATGGGTTTCGTCCCGTTCGGCCATCCAGTCTTCCCACCCGATTGTGGCACAACCGCAGACCCCGTAGGGTCAGGCAGCGGGCGGTCTGGTCGCTCGCCATTCATGGCCCGTGACTTCCGTTTTGCGGGTGAACAGACACGAGGACCGATCCTTATAATGGGATCATGGCGACGGAGCGAAAGCCCGAGCCGCGCCGGGTGCGTTGCGTCATCAACGGTCGGGAGATCCACGTCTGGGAGGGCTACCGCCTCTGGGACGCCGCACTCGACGCCGACGCGCGTCTCTGGCACTGGTGCGGCGGACAGGGCCACTGCACGACTTGCGCCGTCCTTCCTGTCTCCGGCGCGGAGAACCTGACGCCACCGACGCGTCTGGAGCGATTCTCGCTCGCGATCTGGTTCGCAAAGCCCCTGGCCTTGATCCGCAGGCGTTGGAAGGGAAAGCCGCTCCGTCTGGCCTGCCAGAGCTATGTGCGCGGGCCGGTCGAGGTGGTCGGCCTCTTCGGCAAAAGGGCGAAGGCAGCACGCGCGCGGGTCGGGCTCTAACAAGTGTCGGGTCTCCTTGAGGACGGCGGCCCGCCCAGATCCGGCCTCTGACACCCTGGCGTTGGCTCTCTGAAGTCCTCATGCGAAGCAAAAAGGGACAGCGCGCCGCCTGGCTCTCCTTGCTCTCCGGAGGTCTCTACGCCGGCGGGTCCTGGTTTGCCGCGAGGGCTCTGGCGGATCGCTTGATTTCCCCGGAGGGGCTCGCGCCCGCGACGGAGGGGCGCGAGAACCTGATCGCCGCGCTGCGAGAAACCGGGGCCTTCGTCGCAGACTACCGCCACAGGGGAAGCGCGCGTGATCCGGTCGAGCTGGCCGCGGTCTTCGCCTCCTCGGGCGAGCCGCAGAGACGTCCGACGATCCTCTTTCTGCACGGCAAGGGAGGCAACGCCGCCGAGTGGCGGCCCGACGCGCTGCGGGCGCTGCGTCTCGGGTACAACGCCCTCCTGCCGGATCTGCGCGGCCACCGCCCAAGCGGCGGAAGCCTTGTCACGTACGGGTTTCTCGAGAAGGAGGATCTTGCGAATTCTCTGAACGCGGCGCGGGAGCGTTTCGGCCTCGATCCCACTCGTCTTGGCCTACACGGTTGCTCGGCTGGCTCCACCGTGGCGCTGGAATTCGCCGCGGACAACGTGGCGGTGCGCGCGCTCTGGCTCGAATCCCCTTACGCCGAGCCGCGGGCGATGGCGCGCCACTACCTCTCGCTCGCCACGGGGCTGCCCCCCTGGCTTCTCGGCTTGACGGCCCGCTGGGCCGTGCGACACGCCATCGCGCGAGTCCGGCGGGAGCTTGCCCTCGGCAAGGCAGAGAAGGGGCTCGACCGGGTGGATCCTCTGGCCGCCGTCGCGCGGGTGCGTGCCAGCGTCTGCCTCGTCTACGGGGAAGAGGACGAACTGGTGCCTCCGCGCTTTGCCGAGAGGCTTGCGACGGCGTTGCCGCCCGGCAGCTCCGTCTGGAGAGCCGCAAAGGCCGGCCATTGCCACCATGAGAACGAGCCGGCCAGGGTCGTCGCGCAGGAGTACGAGAGGCGCTGGAGGGAATTCTTCCAGAAGTCTCTGCCCGTGGGATAGCGCGGGGAAGTCAAGAGTCTCGCGTCGGGACCCGAAAATCGATTCCGGCGGTTCCCCGCTCCTGACTCCCGACTCCCGACTCCCGATGGGCCTAAACGACAGGGTTACGTTCTTTTCGAACATCCTCCGACCGCCCCTTCAACTGGCCGCAGGCCGCCCGGGCGTCCGGTCCGCGGCTGCGCCGCACCGTCACGGCCATGCCCGACTCAACCAGGCACCGGGCGAAGCGATCGATCGTGGCTTCGCCCGGGCGCTTCCAGCCGGGGAGATACCGGGGATCTTCGTTCAAGGGAATCAGGTTGACCTTGACCCGGATGCCCGAAAGAAGCCGGGCAAGACGCCGGGCCTCTTCTCCCGAATCATTCGATCCCGCGATCAGGACGTATTCGGCCGTGATGCGGCGGCGGGGCTCCAGCGGCCAAACACGCATGGCCCGCACCACCTCCTCCAGCGGATACGTTCGGGTGATCGGCATCAGCCGCGCGCGTGTCTCCTGGTCGGCCGCATTGACGGACACGGCCAGGTTCGGCCGGCGCGGCCGGGCCGCGAAGGTTTCAAAGGCGGGCGTGATGCCGGAGGTCGAGACGGTCACGCGGCGCGGCGAGAGGATCTCGAAGAGAATGTCGAGCGCGGGCAGGACCCCCTCCGGGTTCAGGAAGGGCTCTCCCATTCCCATGAAGACGATCCGCAGACCCTCGGCCGTTCGGCCCGCGTCGTCTTGCACGGCGTAGAGCTGTCCGAGGATCTCGCCCACAGAGAGGTTGCGCCCGCCTCCGAGACGCCCGGTCACGCAAAAGACGCAATCCACCGCGCATCCCGTCTGCGAGGACAGACAGATCGTGTATTTCGGATTTCGGATTTCGGATTTCGGCTTTGAGGTCCGAAGAAATTCCGAATTCCGAATTCCGAATTCCGAATCGGAATTCGCCCGGGCGTCTTCGAACTCGTTGACGGCGGCGCGCGAGGGCTCTCCCGGCATGAAGACGGCTTCGACGAGCGCCCCGTCGGCAAGACGCAGCCCGTATTTCGCGCTTCCGTCCCCGGAGAACTCACGGCGCACGATCTCGGGAAACCGCAGGGGCAACTCGCGCGCCAGCCGTTCGCGCAAGTCCTTTGGCAGCTCACGCATCGCCGCGTAGTCCCGGACGCCGCGCCGGTGAAGAGCATCGAAGATCTGCCGCCCGCGGTATGGCGGCAGCGACCATGCCGCCGCCAGAGCCTCCCAGCCCGGGAGGGTCAAGCCGAGGGGACCCGAAGGAGAGGCCATGCTGTCGAGTCTAAGTCCGCGAGGGGAACCGAAAGTGAGCTGAGGGCTGACAGCTGAAAGCTGACAGCTTCTCTCTAGTCCGTGCGGCGCGAACGCACCGGCACGCGGCCTGCCGTGGATCGACGGGCGAGCGTGGTGCGTACCCGCACCTTGCGCGTCGGATCGATGCCGAGGGCCTTCAAGAGGCGAAGGTCCTTGACGTTGATCCGGAAAGCCGCTCGCTCGACAAAGGAACGGGCCTCCTCCCCTTCGGGCTCCTGCCCGGGGCGCCGGGAGCCGTTGCGCGATCCGCGGCGGTTCACGCCGACGCGGGCGTCCAGCACCATGTAGAGGTTGTAGCCCTCGTCGCGGATGCGCCGGATCGAGTCGTGCACGCGTCCCGAGCCGGAGATCGATTCGTTGATCGCTTTGCCCAGCTCTTTCAACATCGCGCGCAGGTGTTCGTTTAATTCCATGGTCCGCGGCGATTATCCCTTCCGTTTCCGCGGAGCGTCAAGGACGTTAGGCTCCTTTTAGTGCTATGCTCTGCCAAGCTCTTCGGCGGCAGAGCCCTGCCCTGCCGATCGGAACTTCGCGATTGCATCGAACTGTCAGTCATCGGCTCTCGGCCGGAAAGCCGCAGGAATGCCCACCCTCGTTTAAACTCTCTTGGCCGCCGGTCGCGTAGCGACTGCCGCGGCCAAAAGCAAGCTGATAGCTTTCGCTCGTGTTTTCGTGCTTTGCGCACCTGACCTGCACCAAGTGCGGCGCGCAGTACGAGCGGGACCGGCGCCTGAACGTGTGCCCTGCGGCGGCATGCTCCGGCGCGCTCTTTTCCCGTTACCATCCACCGCGCCTCGAACGCGACGCCGCGCGGGACCGGCCCCGTACGATCTGGCGCTGGCACGAGATGATGCCGGTCGAGGATCCGGCCAACATCATTTCGCTCGGAGAAGGAGGCACGCCGCTGCTCTGCGCCGACCGCCTCGCCTCTCGATCCGGTTTCGCCGACCTCTGGATCAAGGACGAGTCGGGCAATCCGACGGGTTCGTTCAAAGCGCGCGGCCTCTCCGCCTCCGTCTCGAGGGCCAAGGAGCTCGGCCACACGAAGATCGCGATCCCCACCGCGGGCAACGCGGGGAGCGCGGCCGCCGCCTATGCCGCCAAGGCGGGCATGGAGTGCCACGTCTTCATGCCGGAGGACACGCCTCCCGCCTTCCGGCTCGAGTGCGAGCGCTACGGCGCGAAGGTCACGCTCGTTCCGGGACTCATCGACGACTGCGGCCGTATCGTGGCCGAGAACGCAGCGCGCGAGGAATGGCACGTTGTTTCGACGCTCAAAGAGCCCTACCGTGTCGAAGGAAAGAAAACGATGGGCTACGAACTCGCGGAGGACTTCCGCTGGGAGCTGCCCGACGCGATCTTCTGTCCGACCGGGGGAGGCACCGGCCTGATCGGCATGTGGAAGGCTTTCGAGGAGATGGAGGAGATGGGCTGGATCGGGCCGAAGCGGCCGAAGATGTTCGCCGTTCAAGCGGAAGGCTGCGCTCCCATCCCCAAGGCGTTTGCCGAAGGGAAATCCGTCGCCGAGACGTGGCCGAACGCGCACACGTACGCGTCCGGGCTGCGCGTCCCCAAGCCCTTCGCGGACTACCTCATCCTTCGCTATCTCCACGAGTCGGGGGGCGGCGCTGTCGCGGTCACCGACGACGAGATACGTAAAGCCTGCGGCGAGATCGGCGCCGCGGAAGGCCTCTTCGTCGCGCCGGAAGCCGGGGCCGCCTGGGCCGCGGCGAAAAACCTCGCCGCCACGAGACGGCTCGATCCGAAGGCGCGAATCGTCCTCTTGAACACCGGGAGCGGCTTCAAGTACATGTGACCGGGCGGGAGACGGTAAACGGGAAACGGGAAACGGGAAACGGGAAACGAGGACATCATGCGTTGTCTACCGTCTTCCGTCTTCCGTCTTCCGGCTCGACGATCCAGACTAGAATGACAGCTCCGATGCGCTACCAGTCCCTGCGGCCGCTCCTCGATCCGATCCTGCCGTCCGTCGAGAAGCCGGGCCGCTACATCGGCCTGGAGCGCAACC
>JBOGJN010000509.1:0-12113 GCA_050745445.1 Thermoanaerobaculia bacterium | reverse complement strand
GGCGCGCGGATCGTGCGAACCTCCTCGGGTGTGCTCCAGGCGAAAGGGGACAGAAGGACAAGGCCCAATCCCGCCGCCGCGAGTCTCCGGCGTCTGGTGTCGGTGGCAATCCGCTCCGCGAAGAGCCGCGCCGCCTCGACGAGAGTGACCGCCGCGAGCGGCGCCGCGTAGTAGACGTCCATCCGCTGCGACAGCGAGAGCAGCAGCGTAACGGCGCTCCAGACCGCCAGCGCGAGGTGAAGCCCCGGGCGCTCCCCGCGCCGAGCGCGCAGCGCCCAGAGAAGGATCGCCAGAGGCGAAAGGAAAAAGGAGAGGGAAAGCCTCTTTACCGCAAGGCCGGGACCGTCGGCGAGAAGGGGTCGGGCCTCGAAGATCCCCTTTAGCCAGTTCTTCGGATACGAGACGTAACCGGTGGCCGTGGCGATCTCTCCGGACGTCTCTCCTACGACGTAGCCGAAGGCGCGAGCCAGGCCGAGGGCGAGATCCCGGGCGAACGGGAGGATTCCGGCGAGGAGGAGCACAGCCGCCGCCAGCCGCAGGGCTGTGTCCCGGCGCCGTAGCTCGCCGCGTTTGGCGGCGAGGAAGGTGTCAATCCCGATCGTCCCGGCCGTAAGCGCGGCAAGAAAGAGGGGTTGAAAGAAACCGAAGGAGATGTAGGTCAAGGGCGGACGCAGTTCGCCGAGCCAGAGGCGCGTCGCCGCCGCGACGAGCCCGGCGGGCAGGGCGAGCGAGAGCAGCGCCGCCCGCCAGACGCTCCTGCGGGTGACCAGAGCCTCGAGAACGAGCGCCAGGGCGAAGACTGCTCCCCAGTAGATCGCCCCCTGCCAGGCGAGCGTCGCGAGCCCGAGCGCGATGCCCGTTGCAGTTTCGACTCCGGGACCACCTCTTTTCCCCCTGCTCCGGACGAACAGCCACAGCACCAGCAGCCCGAAGAACGATTCGGCCACGTGCTGGTCCGTGTGGCCGTACTGGGTCCACAGGATGTGACCCGGGCAGACGGCGAGAAAGAGCGCCGTGACGACGCCTCCAAGATCTCCGAAGATCTCGCGGCCCAGCAGGCCCGCGATGAGAATCGCTCCCGCCGCGAAGAAGATCGGCACCCAGGCAGCGCCCCGCTCGATCTCGGCCGGAGCCGCGCCCGGGCCGTGGAGAAGGCGCGCGGGCGTCGCCAGAGCCAGGTCGAAGAGGGGCGGCCAGATCGGAACCCCTCCCTCCGGAAAGTTCATCAGCGGATCAAAGACGATCGTCCGGGGATAGTGGGCAACTGCGAAGCGCGCGCGGCGCAGATGGTAGTTGTCGTCGTCCGTGAGCGGCCGCACGCGGGGCCCCGACTGGAGCTCCCGATAGGTCGAGAGACGCAGACCGACACCGATCGCGAGCGCGCCGGCGAGCCCGAGGAGAAGAGCAGCCCGCGGCGCCGTCATCGGGCCTTCATTATGGTATAGGCTGTTGTCGACTCGCCGCATGGAACCTCGCGTGAGCGCGCCCGGGCCGGATGCTTCAGGCACACCGGACGACGCCGCGAGGCCGCCGCGGCGAAACCGCGCGTTTGTTCTCTACGGGCTGCTGGCCCTCTTCTTCTGCCTTCGACTGCCTGGTCTACGGGATCTTCCGATCTTTTGCGACGAAGCGATCTACCTGCGTTACGCCCAGCTCGTTTTGCAGGACCCGATTCGGAATGCCTTCGTGTCGCTGGTCGATCCGAAGCCTCCGCTCCATTACTGGCTCCTCGCGCTGGTCTTCCGACTGACGCGAGATCCCTTGCTTGCGGGACGGCTGCTCTCCGTCCTCGCGGGGGCGGCGGCGCTGCCGGTTCTGCTTCTGCTCAGCCTGGAGCTCGGACGAATGCGCCGTCGTTCGCTCGGGGAGAGCCTCACCGGTCCTGGGGGCTGGACGGGCGCGGTGGCCTGCCTGCTGTCTGTGACTTGCCCGTTCCTGGCCTTCTATCAGCGGATGGCTTTGGCCGAGTCCCTCCTGGTCCTCGAGTGCCTCCTCGCGGCCTGGCTGGCCCTGCGGATGGCGCGGGCATCCTCCGGCTTGTCGTTTGGCTCGGGAGTCCTGTCTCAGGCATTCCCCTTCGGGCTGGCCGTGGGTCTGGCCATGCTGACGAAGCAGAACATCAGCTACTTGCTCTGGGCCTTGCCGTTGCTCGCGGCCTGGTCGAACCGGACCGGCTTGCGCCACAGGCTCCGACGCCTGCTCGGCTGGTGGGCGATTTCACTGGTGGTCGGGATCCTGCTCTGGTCTCCGGTTCTCTGGATCAATCACGGACCCGGCCTTCGGGACCGCGTCTTTTTTCGGGCGGGCCAGATGGCGGGAGGAGACCTCTCCCGGCAGGTGGAGCTCGCCCGGAACGCCTTTCTCTACGTCTTCGTGCCCGTGGCGGTTCGGGATGTCCCGCCCACACCGGACTTCCCGGGCTTCAACGCTCCCGCCGAGGGCGGATGGTTCTGGGTGTACCTGACGCCGCCTGTCGAGCTTCTGGGCCTGGCCGCTCTTCTCTGGCTTTGCCTGCGAGGTGAGTTCCGGGTGCTCGGCTTTCTCGCTGGCTGGGGATTTCTGATGTTGCTCCCTGTGATCCCGGCCACGCTGGCCTTCTCGCGTTATGCCCTGCGCGGCCCTACCGTTGCTGTTGGCGTCGTCGTTGCTGCTAGCCGCGGCGCTCGAGCGACTCGGGCGTGGCTTCGCGTCGCGGCTTCTGGGGCGGGTGCTGCAGGTCGCGCTCGTGGCGGCGACGCTCTCTTGGCCCTTTCGCGTGCTGCTGATGCAGATTCGGGACTGGCGAGGGCAGCCGCTGGTCAAATCCGACCAGTGGCAATATGTCAGTGGCTGGCCCGCGGGGTCGGCCACGCAGGAAGCGCTGGCGGATCTGCGCGTCTTTGCCGCCCGAGAAGGACCGATCGTGGTCGTGACCAACCACGTCGCCGGGGTTCCGACAGACGCGATCTGGCTCTACCTGGAAAAGGAACCGGGAATCAGCCTGTACTTCGTGGACTGGATGGACCGCCTGCCGATCCTTTACTCGCCTTCGGGCTCGGACTGGTTCCTTTTCCGAAGCCGGTTCCATCATTTCGACCCGGCCACGAGGATGGTCCGGGTCCCGTCCGATTTGCCGGTCCTGTTCGTCTCGATGGAGCAATACAGACTGGCCCCAGAGGCGCCGGGCCCGGTCGAGGGGATCCTCGCTCGTCTGGATCCGCGGGCGCAGCGACTCGGCCGGTACTCCAATCCCGAGTCTCCACGGGTCCGTGTGCCGGACCGGGTCGTCCTCTATCGCCTCCACTGATACGGGCATGATGCGCCCCTCGTCGTTTATCATCTCCTCTCGATCTTGAAGCTTTCCGTTCTGATCCCCGTCTACAACGAGGCCCGAACGATCGACGAGATCCTCCGGCTGGTGGCTGCGGTCTCGATCGAGAAGGAGATCCTCGTCGTGGACGACGGTTCAACCGACGGCACCCGGGACATTCTGGCCAAGTGGGAGGGCCGGGACGGCGTGCGCGTTCTTCTCCATCCGCACAACCTCGGCAAGGGCCGCGCCATCCGCACCGCGATGGCAGAGGCGCGCGGAGACATCTTGCTGATCCAGGATGCGGACCTCGAATACGACCCGAACGAGTATCCGACGGTTCTCCATCCGATCGAGGCGGGGCGCGCGGACGTCGTGTACGGCTCGCGCTTCCGCGGCAGCGCGGAAAACCGGGTCCAGAACTTCTGGCACACCGTGGGCAACCGGCTTCTGACCCTGATCTCGAACGTCCTGACCAACCTGAACCTGACCGACATGGCCACCTGCTACAAGGCCTTCCACCGGCGGGTCGTCCCGGCGCTCGATCTCGTCTCGAAGCGCTTCGGGGTGGATGCGGAGTTCACGGTCAAGGTGGCCCGGGGCGGGTTTCGAGTCTTCGAAGTGCCCGTTTCCTATTTCGGACGCTCGCGTGCCGAGGGCAAGAAGATCCGGTTGAAGGACGGCCTCTCGGCCCTCGGGGCTCTCTTGCGTCACACCTTCGAGGGTCGGCAGAAGCCTTGAGCCGCCGGGCCGGAATCGCCGGATCGGCGCTCGGGATCGCCGTGCTTTCCCTTTACCTCGTGCGCGACCACACTCGCGAGGACTCTCTGTCCGCCGACGAGCCCGTGCATATCCTGGCGGGGTACTTCCAGGTCTTCGGGCAAAACGCCATCGTCAACATCGAGCACCCCCCTTTGATGAAGAGTCTGGCGGGCCTGGCGCTGGCGACGCTCCCGCTGCCTCCACCTCCCGCGCATGCGCCGCTCGGAAACCGGTTCACCGACTACGGCCACGCCCTTCTTTTTGGAGGGCCCGTCTCGCCCGACGCGATCGCGGCGGCGGCTCGCGCCCCGTTCCTTCTGGTTTTCGCCGCCCTGCTGCTCCTGGTGTTTGTCTGGAGCCGCGCGCGCTACGGAGACGTGCCGGCTCTCTTCGCCGTGGCGCTTCTGGCGTTCGATCCCAACATGGTCGCGCACGCGGGGGTCGTTCACACGGATCTGGGCGCGGCGTTGACGTTTCTGGCAACCGTTCTGGCCTGGGAGAGGGCACGGCGCGAGCCCTCCGCGGTCAGGCTGGGTCTGGCCGCGCTCGCCCTGGGTCTTGCGCTCGCGACGAAGTTCTCCGCCGTGTACCTGTTGCCGATTCTGCTTCTGCAGGGGCTGCTTGGGGCGCGTTGCGCCCCTCGGCCGGGAGGCGAGGCGACCCGGGTCCTGGCCCGTTTCGCTGTCGTTTGCGCGGGCGGCCTGCTCGTGGTCCTCGGTGTCTACGCCCTGTTGACCGCGCGCATGGATCGCGCGGAACAGCAGGAGGTCATCCGGGAGATGGTCGGGGAGCGGGGGGCGCCCCGCTTGTCGCGCGCGGTTCAGCGGATCGCCCGCGTCTGCCCGCCGCTCGGGCACTATCTCGGAGGGCTTGCCTCCGTGGCACGGCAGAACGCCGAGGGGGGAGGCGTCAACTACCTGAAGGGAAGAGTTTCGGTGCACGGCTTCCCTTTCTACTTCTTCGTGGCCTTTCTGGCCAAGAGCACGCTGGCATTTCTCCTGGTGACGGTCCTCGCGCTCCACGCGGCGTGGCGAGACCCCGTCCTGCGCGGCGACGCGCCGTTGCTGCTGCTGCCGGTCGGAATCCTGTTTCTGGCCTCGGTCGGATCGAGCTACAACATCGGGATCAGGCACATGTTGCCCGTCTATCCGTTCCTGGCGCTGGCGGGGGCGGGTGTCCTCGCACGGCTGAGACAAAAGGGGCGTCCGCTTCTCGCGGCTCTGGGACTCGCCCTGCCGCTGCTTTCCCTGGTCGAGCTCGCGCGCATCCACCCCCATGAGCTCTCTTACTTCAATCCGCTCGCGGGAGGGCCCGAATCGGGCCGGAAAATTCTGACCGACTCGAACGTGGACTGGGGCCTGGATCTGAAGAGGCTCGCCCGCGAGCTTGAGCGACGGGGAGTCCACGATCCCACGGTCGTGTATTTCGGAGGAGACGACGTCTTCTTCCGCGTCGGCGTGCCCGGTTTCTCCACGGAGCCGATCGTTCGGGGGCGCCTGGTCGCCATCTCCGCCTTCTCGATGGCGGTGGGGCCGGAGTTTTACGCGTATCATGGCGCTCTCGAAGTGGCGGAGGCGCTGGAGAAGCTTCGGCGGGATCTCCTCCGGAGGGGACGGCCGGCGGGGCGTATCGGCTACTCCATCGATCTCTTTGAGCTTCCACCCGGAGGAGTCGAGTCTCGGTGAAGCTTTCCGTCGTGATTCCCGTCTACAACGAACCCCAGACGATCCGCGAGATCGTCCGACTGGTTCAGGCGGTTCCGGTCGAGAAAGAGATCCTGATCGTGGACGACGGGTCGACCGATGGCACCCGCGACATCCTGCGCACGATGGACGGCAAGGAGGGCGTGCGTGTCTTTTTCCAGCCCACGAACCAGGGCAAAGGCGCGGCCGTGTCGGTGGGGTTCCGCCACGCGACGGGAGACGTCGTGGTGATTCAAGACGCGGACCTGGAATACAACCCGCGGGAGTACCCGAGACTCCTGAAGCCCATCGCCGAAGGGCACGCCGACGTCGTCTATGGCTCCCGGTTCTTGGGAGGCGGGGAACGGCGCGTTCTCTATTTCTGGCACACGGTCGGCAACCGTCTCCTGACGCTCGCTTCCAACATGCTGACGAACTTGAACCTCACCGATATGGAGACCTGTTACAAGATGTTCCGGCGAGAAGTCGTTCAGTCGCTCACGATCGAATCGCGGCGTTTTGGCATCGAACCGGAGATCACCGCGAAAGTGGCGCGGCGCGGCTACCGGATCTACGAGGTCCCGATCTCCTACTACGGGCGAACCTACGAAGAGGGCAAGAAGATCGACTGGAAGGACGCCGTCTCGGCCCTCTGGACGATCGCGAAGCACGGATTGCGCGAGACCGAGGATCCCAAGAACGTGGGGCACGTCACGCTTGCCCGGATGGCGAGGATCGAGCCCTACAACCGTTGGCTGGTGGGCCGTTTCCGCGGGGTGCTCGGTCGCCGGGTGCTCGAGATTGGCGCGGGCTTCGGGAACTTGACTCGCCACATCGCCGGCCCCTGGCCGGCAATCGCGGAAGATCCCGAAGGCCCCCGGCGCGAGCTGGTCGTCGCCTCGGATCTCGATCCCATCGCCGTCGAGTACCTGAGGGGCGGGTTCCGCGACAACCCCACGGTGCGTGTCGCCTCCTACAGCTTCCCGCTGGAGGCGGCAAGCCTCCAGGAAATCCGCGGGCTTGCCATCGACACGGTCGTCTGCTGCAACGTCCTGGAGCATATCGAGCAGGACCAGCGGGCACTCGCCGACATGCGGACCCTCCTCCAGCCGGGGGGCCGGCTGGTGCTGCTCGTTCCGGCGCTCGCCCGCCTCTACGGCACGCTGGACGTGCACCTGCGCCATTTCCGTCGCTATGAGAAGGACGAGCTCGAGGGCAAGCTTCGGGAGGCCGGTTTCTTGCTCGAGGAGTGCCGGTTTGTCAACCGGCCGGGGGTCCTCGGGTGGTTCATCAATGGCAAGATCCTCCGGAGGCGTGTTCTGCCGCGCACGCAGCTGCTGGCTTTCGGCCTGCTGATGCCGCTCTTGAAGCTCGAGGAGCGCAAGCCTCCTCGGTCGGGCATGTCGCTTCTGGCCGTTGCCCGGAAGGCTCCGTGAGGGGCCAGCCGGAGGACGGATCCTTCGCGCTGAGCGCGCGCCGCGCCACTCTTCTTTTTCTCTTCGTCCTGACTCTCCGCCTTGGCGTCGCCGCTCAGTTCCGCGGCAACTTCGACTCACAGTCCTATCTCATCGTGGCCGAGGCCACGTTGCGCGGCGAGGATGTCTACACCGCGACGAACCGATACAACTACAGTCCGCTGTGGTCCTTCGTGGTGGCTGCCGTCTGGTGGCTGGCACGCGGGAACGTCGGTCTCTTCATCTTGTCCCTTGGCCTTTCGCAGACGTTCGCGGACATCGGAACCGCCGCTCTTCTCCATCGGATCGCCGAGCGCCGGCTGGGTTTTCACGCGGCGGAGGCGCGGCGGGCGGCTCTTCTATTTTTCTCCAACCCGGTCTCCGTGTTGGTCTCGTGCGCCCACGGCCAGTTCGATGGCACCGCGATCGTCTTTCTCCTGGCCGCCATCTGGTTCGCAACGGCTCCCGATGCCGACCGCAGGCGCCCGGCCATCGTCGGGTGCCTATCTCTGTCTCTTCTCGTCAAACATTTGACCGCGTTCCATCCTTTTCTCTTCTGGAGTCGCCTTCGCCGGCCCGGTCTCTCGGCGGCGGCGCTCGCGGTGCCGTACGGACTGTTCGCCCTTTCCTTTGTCCCGTACTGGGCCTCGCTGCCTCGGATCGCGCAAAACGTGTTGCTCTATCCGATGAATCTGTTGAAGGTCCGGGGCCCGTTTCCGGGTGGTCTTCAGGCCTTTCTCTCGTTTCGCTCGGGCTCGACACTCCCGTTCAGCATCCTGACCCTGCTCGTCGTGGGCTGGGTTCTCTGGAGGACACGCGGACTCGAGCTTCCACGGGCTTCGCTCGTCCTCTTTCTGGCCGTGCTGACGTTTCTTCCGGTGTTTTCGCTCCAGTACCTGGTCTGGCCGGTCGCGCTCGGCTCTCTCTACGCCTCGCCCGCCTACGCTCTGTTCTCGGGCGTGACGGGGATTCTCTACTCGTCCTTCGCGCTTTCGCTACCGTGGCCGATTGCCGTCGATCCCCGCGGCGGCTGGCTGACCGGTCTGATCTGGTTTCTCGCGGAGGTCGCGAGGCTCAGGAATGCCGCCGGCAGGCCTGCCGGGATGGCCCGGGAGCTCACGCCGCAAGCCGACTGACCGACGGGCTGCAGAGGCTCGGGGAAGCGGAGACCAGCGAAGAAGTAGAAGGTCGGGCTCTCGGACGAGCTCTCGGAGCTCGCCCCGCGCGGACAGGATCCCATCGAGCCTTGCGGTGCGATAGACGGGCGGCAGCAGCAGCCACGCCCTTGCCCGCGGGGGAACACGCCCGAGCGCTTCTTCGAGGCCGCGCTCATCGGATTCCGTTGGCGGTTCGGTCGCGAACCAGCCGGGGTGGCTCTCGAGATCTCTCGGAAAGGCGCGGACGGAGGCGGCGATCTCTCCGCGGTCAGAGGCGAGAAGGGCCGGAAGATAGAACTGCGTTGCCGCGAAGATCGTGTCTCCGCCGCGAACACAGCGGGCCAGAAAAGCGGTTGCCCGGGCCGGGGCGGGCACACCGCGCGGCGTGACGAGCAGCAGCAGACACGCGCAGGCTCCCAGCGCAATCGCCGCAGCCGCTGCGAAGCGGACCGGCCGGCGCCTTTCCCCCGCCTTCGCCACTGCCCAGATCCACACGGGAAGCACGGCCATCTCGCTGCGGCCGGCGAACGCGACGGGTCGCCAGAGGGAAACCGCCAGGATGGCCGAAAGGGTCAGACCCACGAAGAGCACGGCACCTCGGATCTCGGGGTCCCGTCCGGCCGCTGCCACGAGACAGGCAAACAGCACAAGGCCTGCCGCCGCTCCTGCCCAGAAAAGAGCTTCCGGCAGCGGACCTCCCAAGGGGGTCGGGATCCGCCCCACGCCCCCGAGAGCCGAGAGAAAACCGGGAACCGAACCGGAAAACGGCTCCCGCATCCAGGATGTCGACCCTGCAGGTTGAGCCAACAGGATCGGGACCCAGGGAACAAACAGAGCCGAGCCCAGGAGCAGCGCGCCCGCCGCCTGCCGCCGTCCTTCGAGGACCGAAACGGCGGCGAGCGCGCCGACGGCGAACAGGCCGAGATAGTGCGTGTAAAGCGTCAGCGCGGTTAGCGACGCGGTCGCGAAGAAAGCGACGGGTGTCGCCGAAACCCGGGCGGTGAGCAGGAAGAGACCGAACGTCAGGAGGGCGAGCAAGGCGTAGCCTCGAGCCTCGGTTGCATAGAGAAAAAGCAGGGGTGAGCAGGCCGAGAGAAGAAGCAGGCGCCGGTGCGAGGCCGGCGGCAACCCGCGAACCGCGGCAAAGAGCAGGAGCGCCGCCAGATACGGCGGTGTCCGCGCGAAAGTCTCCGGCCAGCCCAGAACCTCCGCGAGAAAGACGAACGGCCTTTCGAGGAGATAGAAGAGCGGCGGCCCGGAATCGTTACGCAGGACCCGGAGCAACGCCCGGCCGGCGAGCCTCGATGCCCAAAGCGTAAACGTCTCGTCGTGCCAGAGAGGACGCGTTGCGAGGATCCAGAGACGGCCTGCCAGGGACAAGGCGACGACGCAGGCAACGGCAGCCGTGCCGACGCGCGCCGGGTTGTGTCTCTCTCGTGTGATGACTTATCCTAACCGTCATCGAACGAGAGCCCAATCCCTTCCTCCTCCGGAAAGGGCCGCCAAGGGAGGGCTGCGCTCCCGCCTGCCGGAAATGACGGCGAGACGTTGAACGAGTCGGTCAAGCGGGGCCGAGGCGGTCCGGGATCGTTCGGCACGGCGGCCTTCTTTCTGCTTCTGGTCGTGGCCGTCTATGCGGATCCGCTTTTTCTGCGTCGCAACTTCGCCGGTCGGGACCTTCTCGGCTACAACCTGCCGGTCGAGAAGTCCGTCCATGACGCGTACGCGCGGGGTCGCCTCCCCGTGTGGGTCCCGGAGGTCTCGGGCGGCCGGCCGCTCTTGCCCAACCCGAACACGGGAGCCTTCTACCCGGTTCGCCCCCTCCTGTCGCTGATCCCCTTTCCGCTGGCGATGCGGATCTACCCCGTTCTGCATTGGGCGCTCGCAGGCATCGGGACGATCCTACTGCTGCGGTCTCTCGGGACATCTCGCGGGGCCGTCTGGATCGGCGCGGTGACCTACGCCTTCTCGGGTGTCGCCGTTTCCGAGGTGTTCTATTCGAACTATCAGCCGGGCATGACGCTGCTGCCGTGGATTCTCTGGGCGTTCCACCGAGTGGGGGGGATGGCAACGAAGGTTCTGCTGCTGTCCTTCTTGCTCGGCCTCGACTTGCTGGCGGGCGATGTTTTCACTTCGGGGCTGGCGATCCTTTGCTGTCTCCTCTGGCTCGCTCTGGAGCTGCAGAAGACCGAGCAGATGCGCGCTCTGGCGATTCTGGGTCTCTCGCTCCTGCTCGCCTCGTTTCTGGCGGTCCCGCAGATCGTGGCGACGGCTCTTTGGATTCCACTGACCGACAGGGCGGTGCTCGGGATGAAAGTGGGGGAGGCCCTGCAGTACTCGATCCACCCGCTCCGGCTGCTGGAGTTCCTGGTCCCCTTCCCCTTCGGGCCGACCTGGGCGCTCGAGCCCGGACGCCTCTGGGGATGGCAAATCCTCCAGGGCAAGTCGATCGGCTTCTTCTCCAGTCTTTATGCGGGCGCTTTTGCGGCCATCGCCCTGGTTGAGACCCGCCGGGCCAGGTTGCCCGGCGTTCGGTTTGCCCGAGGACTCCTTCTGTTCGGTCTCGCCTTTTCCGTTCTCCCGAGTCTTGTGCCTTTGGCCTGGGCGAACCTGCCGTTTCCTCTTCCCCTGCGTTACCCCGAGAAGCTCGCGGTCGCTCTCGTGATGGCGCTCGCGATTCTTTCGGGCCTGGCCTTGGACCGGCTTCGAACGGCCGCGCGCGCTCCCCGGTGGACGATTGCGGTCGGGGCAGCGATGGCGGTTGCGGCTGCCTGCGCGGCGGTCTTTCCGATTCGCAGCGGCGCAGTCGCGGCCCGCCTGATCGGCGCCGAGTCCGCCTACGCGAAGGTCGCGGCCGAGGAACTGGCGGGGGTGCTGGCTGAGGCGGGTCTTCTTTGGGTGGCGACCATCGTCGCGCTCGATGGGTTGCGCCGCCAGCGGCGCGTCTGGATCGGGATCTCGCTCGGACTCTTGACGCTTGCTCCGATTGCCGCGAATCGCAAGATCGCGCAGAGCTTCCGCGAGGAGGAAGTGCTGGCCGCGCCGAGCTTCGACCGTTTTCTGTCTCGCGTGGATCCCTCGGGAAGCTATCGGACGCTGGGTGAGACGAGTTTCCAGACGCTGTCGGCAACGGAGGTTGGCATCCAGGCCGGCGACCCCGGCCGGCTCAGGCTTTCCGTGCGCAACTGGGAGCAGTACGCCCATGTGTTGTGGGGACGCGGAACGATCTTCAACTTCGATTACGACCACGGAGATCTCTCTCGACTCGACAGCCTGCGCCGGATTTTCGTTCGCGCTTCCGGTTTCCGCGATTCGCGGCCGTTTTACGGAGCGCTGGCTCTTCGGTGGGGGATCCGGTATCGCGACCAGGTTGCGCTCTCCGGCTACCACCGAATCGGCGGGGATGGGCTGCAGGACTGGGACGAGCATATTCGGGCCTTTCCCGATATCCGGCTCGCCGAACAGTGGCGGGAGGAGACGAGCGCGGTCGACGCGCTCAAGGTGCTTCCGAGTTTGACGGATGGAGAGATCGTCATCGAATCGGATCGGCGCGGTCACGGGACCGCTCGCCCTGGCCGTCTCGAGGTTCTTGAAAAGACCCCCGAGCGCCTTCTGCTGGAGGCGGAGGCTCAGGATCCCACGTGGCTCTTCGTGATCCGGGGTTACTGGAACTACCGGACGATTCTCCTGGACGGAAGCATGGTCGACAGCTTTCCCGCGCAGCTTGCGTTCACGGCCCTGCGCATGCCGGCCGGACGGCACCGCGTCG
>JBOGJN010000508.1:0-5943 GCA_050745445.1 Thermoanaerobaculia bacterium | reverse complement strand
GTGTCGTGCAGGCCCGCCCTTTCGGTCACGTCGGTGAAGGTGCCGTTGCCGTTGTTGCGGAACAGCCGGTCCTGAGCCCTGGGGCTCCCGTTTGGCGGGAAGGGACCGGATTGCACGACGTAGAGATCCATCCAGCCGTCGTTGTCGTAGTCGAGCCAGGCAAGGCCGGAACCAACTGTCTCGGCAATGTGGTGCTCGGGTGTGGCGCCCCGCTCGTGCGTGAACCTGAGCCTGGCCTTCTCGGCCACGTCGGTCAACGTGATCGGGCAGTTGCCTGTCGCGGCGGCCAGGAGGAGCACGGGAGCGAGAATCATTTCTCCTCCTGCTCCAACCTTTCGCGCTCTTCGGTCAAGAGCGACCGGACTTGTTGATTTTCCGGTGCCAGGAGGGCGGCGCGCTCGAGCAGGCGCGCGGCTTCCGGATGCCGGTTGAGGCGGGCGAGAGCCGTTGCCTGCCCGAGCAGGGAATCCGGGCTCTGCGGGAGCGACTCGAATCGGGTCAGCGCTGAGGAGGCATTGCCCTGGTTCAATTCCCGCCAGGCGAGGGCCAGCTCGGCGTGCCGTGAGTCCGTCTCGAAAATCGCGCGGGCGGCCTTGTCATAGAGGTCGCGGTAGATCGCGAGCTCCTTCTCCGCTTCCGTGCGCTTGCCCTGGCGGACGAGCAGACGCCCGAGAGCGTAGCGCGGCGCGGAGAGATTGGGGGCGAGACCGATGGCCTTCCGATAACACCGCTCGGCATCCGAGAGCCGTCCCGTGGCCTCGTAAGCGCGCCCGAGGTCCAGCCAGGCGGCCACGGCGTCCGCTCGGACCTGAGTCGCCTTCTCCAGGTACGGGATCGCCTTCCCGGGTTCGCCGGTGGCCGACAGCAGCCTGCCCAGGTCGTGCAGCGCAGGGAATTTCTCGGGCTCGTCGTTTGCGGCGGCCTCGAAGACTTCCACCGCCTCGCGGGGTTTTCCGGCCTGCCAGAGAGAGTTGCCGAGGATGTACAGGGTCGAGTAGCTCTGGCTTCCGAGCCGGCGGGCCTCCTTGAGCTCTTCCACGGCGTCGAGGAAACGCTGCTGGTGAAAAAGCGCCGTAGCGTACCGGACGCGCAGCCCCGCGTTGAACGGCGCGATGCTGACGGCCTCCCTCATCACTTGATTTCCACGCGACTCCTGCCCGCTTCCAAACAGATACTCCGCGAACTGCAGGCGACCGCCCACGTCCTGGGGGAAGAGCTCCAGGAATTCCTCAAACGTCGCCGTGGCGCGCGGGTCTCCTGCCGATGCGTAGGCCCCGGCCAGGGAGCGTAGCGGCGCCGGCCTCCCGGGCGTGGCCACGACAGCCCGTTCAAACTCCCGCGCCGCCTCGAGCGGCTTGCGGTTCGCCGCGAGCGCCTGTCCATAGCCGACGCGAAGTTGTGGATTCTCCGGCCCCAGATCCACGGCGCAGCCGGCCTCCGCCGCCGCCTCCTCGTTCTTGTGCTGCATCAGGAGCGCCAGAAAGAGGTCCGCATGAGCGCGCCAGGACCCTGGCTCCCGCCGGATCGCCTCCCGGAAGAAAGCCTCGGCACCGGCGAGGTCCCTCTTCGCCAGGAGCTTCTCGCCCAGCTGCAGACCCTCCTGCGCCCCAAGATGCGACGCCAGGAGAACCCCGGGGAGCACAAGGAACACCCTTCGGCCGGTCCGCACGGGTCGCATTTTCCCACCTGAGCCCTTTCCTGAGCCCTTTACGGACAGCCCGCCCATCCAGGGCGTTCTCAGACGCCCCGACGCGTCAGGATGACGGGCAGCGTCCGCAGCAGTACGGCCAGATCGAGGCCCAGCGACCAGTTGTTGACGTACGCGAGGTCGTAGCGCAGCTTGATCTCCGGTTCGCTCGAGTATTCCCCCGAGATCTGGGCTAGGCCCGTCAGCCCCGGCCGGACCGTATGGCGCAGGGAGTAGCCCAGGACGCTTTGTTCAAATTGCTCGGAGAACTCCGGTCTCTCGGGACGAGGACCGACAAGGCTCATGTCTCCGAGGAGCACATTCCACAGTTGCGGGATCTCATCGATCCGGGCGGCCCGCAGCACACGGCCAATCGCGGTGACACGGGGATCCCCGCGTGAGGAGAGAACCGCGCCCGTCTCGGTCTCGGCGCCGGCACGCATCGTGCGCAGCTTCCACAGTTGGAAGATGTGGCCGTCTCTGCCCACCCGCCGCTGGCGGTAGAAGACGCCGCCGGGCGAAGTCACCAGGACTGCGAGCGCCGCCACCAGAAGAAGCGGCAAGGCGATCATGAGAAGCGTAGCGGCAGCGACGATATCGAAGAGCCGCTTGGTCACGGCGGCCAGGCCGCTGAGTGGGCGAATCCGCGCCTCCAACAGCGGGAGATCTCCCACGATGCGGAACCGGAGACGCCCGATCATCGTCTCGAAGGGAGAAGGCCAGACAAGCAGATCGGCCTGCCGGCCGTTGGGGATCCACTCGTAGATTTGATCGCGCCAGGCGGAGCTTTCAGGCGTCAGGATGACCTCGTCCACTGCTTCTCGCTCCGTGACCTCCTTCAGACGTTCGATGGGTCCCAGAACCGGCAGACCATGCAAAGAGCCTTCACCGTTGCCCATCAGACCCACGGCATCCACTCCCGCCCAGGGGTGCCGCCGGATCGTGTCGGCGATGAGCCTGGCCGCCTCCCCCGTGCCGACGATCAGCGCACGGCGGCGCGGCTGAGGAAGCAGCCGGTCGAGGGACACCCGCCAGACTCCCAGGGCAATTCCGTTCAAGATCAGGTACAGGACGAGCACCGAGCGCGGAAAGGAATAAGGCTGGGCGAGGAAGTAGATCGAGGCAAGTGTGAAGAGCTCGACGAAGAGGGCCGGCAGAAGAAGCCGCCCAAGAGGGTCGCGAAAGCGTTCATGATCTCTGTAGAGACCGAAAAGGGAGAGGCAAATGACCTGTACGCTCCCGACGAGCAGAACGTTGAACGGCGTGAAGTGGATCTTGTGCGGCGGCAGGAGAGCCTCCGTGCCCGGCAGAGGGAACCGGGTCCGGATGAAAAAGGCCACGTACAGCGTCACGACCGCGATCAGCACGTCGCCCGTGAAGGCGACGATGCGAAAAAGAGAGTACTTACGTGCCATGCCGATTTCCCTGAGCCCTCCTTTGCTCACGTCTGCCGTTTGACATCGCAATCATAAGCGTTCAGGAAACTCGTGGTGGGTGAGTGCCGTCGGGTGGCTTCGCGGCTCAGGGTCGTGAGATCGTCGCCACTTCTGCCTGGACCGTGGCGAGCGATCCTGCTCGCCTTCTCCGCCATAATGTCTCCACCAGCCACGCCACGTCAGCGAGGAGAATCAGGTCGAAGAGCGCCTGGAAAATGTAAAGGTGTCGTGCGATGTCCATAAGGAAGGCAGCGAGGGCGCAGACGACGAACTCTGTGGAAGCGATCAGGACAACGAGCGCGACGCCCTCTCGGAAGAGGCGAGCCGTGCCTGAGGACCGACGGTAGCTTGCAGCGATCGCCCCGAGGTTGCCGCCAAGCAGGAGGGTGATCCAAAGGAGGCCGTGCCGGTTGAGCGGGAGGCGGAGTTCACTCCAACAGGCGAAATGCCTGCTCATTCCAGTGTTCGCGGGTTCGGCCGCCCTTTCGAAGTTCCCCAGGTTTGGCCTTAGGCGAAACGCTTGGTGCGCGCCCCGGCGGATGCGATCGAAAAGCCTGGCCGGGTGAGAAAGGTAGAAGCGGAGGAGCGCTCGGTAGCCAAACCTGTCGAAGAACGCCGTTTGGAAGGCCGGGTCGCGGACGGGTGAATTCGCCATGTAGGCGTGCGTTCCCGAGTACTTCAGTAAGTCCGGAGCGAGTCCGAGCTCGTCGAGGTCGCGTCTGGGATCGGGAGAGTTCGGCAGAAGTTCCATGAACATATTATCGAAGAGGTTCGGATTTCGAATCGCTGTCACAGGAGTGCTGCGGTAGTACCAGAAAGAAAAGGCGCAGAGGCCGAGCGCCATCCAGATGGCGGGCTGCCGCCACCATGCTTTGAGCCGCGCGCTGGCCAGCCGGAGCGCGAAGACGGCCAGGAGGGGTCCCTGAATGCTCTCTTGCGGTTTTGACCCGACGAAGAGGACCGCGCACAGGAAGTAGACGAGTAGCAAGCCTCCTGCAAGTCGGCCCCGCTGGATGGCTAGGGCCGCCACGGAGACCGTGAGGAGCAGGAAGAGCAGGGACGCGGTCTCGCTGTAGAAGGAGTTGAATTTCGCGGCGTACCCGACGTCGGTGAAAACAAAGACAAGGAGGAAAGCGACGAGCCATTGCGTCGCGGCCGCAAGATCTCGGCAGGAAGAGACGATGAGGCCAATCGCGACAAGAAGGAGAAACATGTGGAGCCCGCCGAGGACACGGATGTCGAAGATGTTGCCGCCCGAGACCGCCTCCGTCGCGAGCCGGGCGACGCTTGCGAGGAGCGTCTCAGAGGTGAGGTATCCGCTCCGCCACCAACCCGGTCGCACGATGACGAACTTCGTGACGATGTGGCTCCAGTATTTGTCCTCGTATTTGTCGGTCGAGTACTGGAAACCCGCGTACCCCATGACCTTCTCGAAGTCGCCGTTGTCGGCGAGACCGATCACGGGCGGGATGAGGAGCTGGATCGAGAGGAGCACGGCAGCGGCGCCGACGGCTACCAAAACGATGACCTGATTCTGCTTGGACCGCGCTACGTCCACGGAGCGTAAAGACTAGTCGGCGAGAGCGGCAAGCGCAACGAATCATCGCGCGCCGTTCTCTGCTGTCTCGAACGTGAGCGGTGGCGGGGGGTGGCTCGAACGTCGCTCTCAGCTCAATGCTGAGCGGGTTTGCGATTCAGCGCGTCCTTCCTCAACGCCGCGGGTTAGCCGGTCCGGTGACGTCGAAGGAGACCGGGGCGTGATCCCGCCGCGGGGTTTCGGCTCGCGGCGAGTTCTCGACATCGAGCCAGCGACGAAACGACGGCGCCGCTGATCCAGCCCCTAAGCCAAGAGAAGGCAGCGCCGCGGGTTCGACTTGCCAAGACGATGAACCACCTTCCCTCTTGGGACAGTCCCAAGATATTCTTAGTTGTTGCTGTCGTCGAGCATGTTGTGGCGTTGTATCTTCCCGCGCCCGGGAGGCCCGGCTCGCCGGCAATCTCTCCCGGTTGGCTGAAAGCCAGTGGACTCTGAGGCGCGGGCGGGAGGTCCACGGACGGCGTGGCCTCTGGCGCTCGTCACAGCGCTCGCGATTTTCCCCCGCCTGTACGCCGCGCTGCACAACGGGATCGGATACGATGGGTATTGGCACATCTTCATCGCGCGAAATCTGACGCGGGAGTACCGCGAGCTTGCGCATCCGCCGCTCTTTCCTCTGTTGCTAAAGGTAAGCGATGCCGTGAGCCATTCGCGTCTCGCTTACGAGGCGGTGTCCCTGCTCGCCGGCGTCGCTGCCGTCTTCCTGGTCGGACGGATCTTGGAGAAGCTGCGGACGAATGCGGCCGTTCCGGTGCTCGGTGCCCTCGCGATGGCGTTTTCGGCAGGCGCCATCGGGATTTCCCGCCTGGTCGAGTCCTACGCACTCTGCGTCTTCTTTGTGCTTGCTGCTTTCCTCTCGTATCTCGACCTCGTGCGGCGGGGTCCCGCAGCGGTCCCGCAAGGGAGCCGCATGGCCTTCGCCGGCTTCATGAGCCTGGCGTTGCTCTCGCATTACTTCGCCGCTCTCTTCTTCGCCGCGTCCCTCGCGGCGCCTCTTCTCGTGGCGATCTTGCGGCCGGGTTATCGGCGGGTCCTCGTCCGCGCCCTTCCCGATCGTGGCCTCGCCGACCTCGCGACCGTCCTGCCGCCGGTGGCGGTCGGAGCGATTCTTTACTGGTCCCTCGCGAGCCCCTTTGTCCGGAGGCTCAAGCACCTTCCCGACTTCTTCTTCCAGAGCACCGCCGAGACCGTTCCCGCCTTCCTTCTGCGGAACCTTTCCAACT
>JBOGJN010000507.1:0-15578 GCA_050745445.1 Thermoanaerobaculia bacterium | reverse complement strand
GGCGTTACGAGCGTCGTGGGGTCAGATGCAAGGAAGCGCGACGACGGCGATGCGTGGGCATCGCCGAGGAGTGCTGACGCCGCAGATGGCCCCGCGCCGCCGTAACCCGAAGGGTGGACGGCACTGTTTGCCGGCGCCCGCGAGAAAGGGATGACGGAGCGATTGGTCACAGCCTGAACGGGCGCCGGACGCAAAGTGCCGGACACGACGCCCGCATCCATTTTTCAGCAGCCTGCTAAGGGCCGTTTCAGTCCGGCGCTCCCGGCGGCGGGAACCGGGAAGGGCCTGGCGGTTTCGGCGTCTCGATCCACTGGACCAACGAGTTGCGGCGGCGCTAGTGCCGCCTCGCGGGTTCTGCTACAATAAAGGCGATCTCCCACGCCGGCCGGAACGGACTAGAGGACAGGATGGCTCGAAAACCGGCTGAGCAGCGTATCTCCAGGCGCATTCCGATTGGATCGCCAGCCACCATACGGTGGGGAGAGGAACGACTTTCCGGCTTTGTCGAAGTCGTGAACCTGGCGGGGATGTACGTGGCCTCCTCGCGGTTTCCCGAGGCGGGGGATTACGTGGACCTGATCTTCTCGCTGCCCGGCAACCCGCGCAATTTTCGCGTGCGCGCGACGGTCGTGAACACCGATGCCGGCACTGGCGATCACCGCCCCGGATTCGGCGCGCGCTTCGAGCGTCCCCCTCTGGGATTCCTCGAGGCCATCCGCGATCTGGACAAGGGACACTGAAGCCGGTCTTGGGCTCGCGCCGGTCACGGAATCTTGATTTCGACGGCGTTCCGGCGTAGAAAGGGCGCTCCATCAGGGTCGCGAGCCTCGAGCCCGGCGCATTCCGCATCGGGAATCGGTTCGGATCCGGTCAGGAGGAGGCGATATGAAGAGATTTCTTCCGTTTCTGGTCCTCGCCGTCGTCGCCGTGGCGCTCGTGGCCGCGGCCCCCGCCGACAAGTCGAAGACCTACAACGTGACGGCCGACACAATCGAAGGCTGCTCCTGTCCGCTTTTCTGCACCTGCTACTTCGGCGCATCCGCCATGGAGCACATGTGCGAGTTCAACAACGTTTACAAGTTTCGTAAGGGGAGCCACTACGGTGATGTGGATCTCTCCAACCAGATGGTCTGGGTCTCGGGGGACCTGGGCGGCGAGTGGCACAAGACACGCAGCCCCGGGATGCCGACCAAGTGGGCGACGGTGACCTTCGACAAGTCCTCGACGAAGGAGCAGCGAGGAGCCATCGGGAAGATCCTCAACATCGTTTTCCCGGTCAAGTGGGGGAAGTTCGAGACTCGCGAGGATTCGATTGCGTGGCATGACGAAGGCAAGACGGCCCATGCCAAGATGGCGAGCGGCATGGCGGAGATCACGCTCGACAAAGAATCCACCGTGCGCCCCGACAAGAAATCACCCGTCGTCGTCAAGAACCTGCAGTACTGGTTCTCGAGCTTCAACGAAGGGTTTGTCCTCGCCTACTCGACGCACCACTTCGATGGGGACACCAAGTTCTCTCAGGAGCACAAGAACGGCTTCACGATCGCCTGGACCGCCAAGGGGGACATAAAGCCCGAGGCAGCCAAGGTGGCGATGAAATAAGACCACTCCCCTTCCCCCTCTCCCCCTGGGAGAGGCTTGTCATCCGTAGCTTTAGCGGAGGCTGAGCTGGGGTGAGGGGGAAATCAGGTCGAGACTCTCGACGGGCGGGCAACCGCCCGTTTTTGTTGAGTCGAGAGTCTAGAGTCGAGGGTCGAGAGTCAACGGGGGCAGACCGGCCTTTCGCTGTCAGCTTCTCCGTGCTTGCCCGACAACCTCCAACTCTTGACTCTTGACTCTCGACTCTCGACTAGAATCGTTCCGTGAAGCCCGAAGACATTGCTGCGGAATTTCAGTCACACCGCAAGAGCTACTCGCGGGCCGCGCCGATCGACGGGGTGCGGACGCTGCCGCTGCCCCGCTTCACCGACGACCGCGGTTTCCTGCTCGAGATCTTCCGCGCGCGTTCGAATCACCCCGAGAGCCGCGCGCTCGCGGAATTCTTCGCCGGCGTCCCCGTCGCACAGATGAACCTTTCGGTCGTGGACGTGGAAGGGCACATCAAGGGCCTCCACTACCACCTGAGACAGGACGACATCTGGTTCTTTCCGCCTCCCTCCAAGGCCAAGGTCGTGCTCTACGATGTGCGCAAGAGCTCCGCGTCCCTGGGACGATCGCAGGTCATCGTTGCCGGAGGAGGACAGGACCTGCTCCTGCGCATCCCGGCCGGCGTGGCGCACGGCTATCGGCCTCTGACAAATCCTTGCGCGCTGCTCTACCTCGTGACCGAGAGTTTCGACCCCGCGGACCCGGACGAATACCGCATCGCGTGGGACCACCCGGCGGTCAAAGACCTGTGGGACGTCCCGAACCGCTGACGAGCCCGAAGGCGGGAAACGGGAAACGGGAAACGGGAAACGAAGGGGAGACTCGATCCTTCCTCATTGGTTTTCGTCTCCCGTCTTACGTCTTCCGTCTCCCGACGCCAATGTCGTGATCTGCGGTTCCTCGAGCACGTAGCGTAGCCATTCCGTCTGCGGCCGCGCGCCCAGGCGCCGGTAGAAGCGCATCGCCCCCTCGTTCCAGTCGAGAACGGCCCACTCGAGGCGCAGAGCCTTGCGCCGCAACGCCTCGCGGGCCAGGGCTGCCATCAAAGCCTCCCCCACGCCTCGGTTGCGTGCGGATTCGGCGATGACCAGGTCCTCGACATACAAGAAGGGGCTCGCCCGAAAGGAGCCCAGCCCCTCGTAAAAGAGCGCGATCCCTTCGATCCGGCCCTCCAGCTCCGCGACGAGCGCCTCCATTCGCCGCAGCCGAAAGATCCAGCCGAGCAGACGCGCGGCTTCCTCCTCGTCCGGCGGCCGCAACCGCTCGAAACGCGCGAGCTCACGGTCGAGCTCCACGATCCTCGGGCCATCGGCCGGCACGGCGAAGCGGACGTGGACGTCCGCGGCCGTCACGGAGAGCCCGCGGGCTTTGCGTCGGCCACCCTGGCAAAATCGACGTGTGCCACGAGCTTGAGCGCCTCATCCTCCTCGAGGTTGTCGCCGTGTGCCAGCAGGAGACGCGATGGCGTGACGACCACCGTCACGATCGTGACCGGGTTCGCGCCCGTCCTGTTGACGAGCACGAATGCCCTGCATCCCGCGATTTCCCGCTCCCGCGATTGGATGCCCGGACTCTTGCCCGCCTCCCGCGAGGCATCGCGCAGCGCCGCAAGCAGGTTCGTCTTGTTTCCGTAGTCCTGAACCAGGAGCACCAGGACCTTCGCGAAAGAAGGCTCGATGCGCTGGTAGCGCCGGGAGACCTGCGTGTAGGGGCCCATCGCGTTCTCGTCCGTGTCGGGGAACGGATCCTTCGGCGCGGTCACGTACCCCGGGAGCTTCTCGGGGAGCCCGTCCCGAAGCGAGCCGGGCCAGGCGGTCTTCTGGTCCGGCTTCTGCTCTGGCGCTGCGGGGGCTGCCGCCACGAGTGCCCCGGTGCAGATCAAAAGGGCCAGCAACGCTCTTGGCATCTCGGAGAAAGGATAACCCAGCCCTCGCGGACCCCGACTCCCGACTGAAGGAGCAGACGAGACGACCGCTGACGGCGGTGAACCGCACGAGGCGGAAATAAAAAAGCGGTCCGCGGTGGGACCGCTTTTTCATGCTCCGGGACCCGTCTTACTTCTTGGGGCCGAGGATCGCGTCCTTCGCCTTCTTGGAGACGCGGAACTTGACGACGCGCTTGGCAGGAATCTTGATCTCTTCGCCCGTAGCAGGATTGCGGCCCATTCTCGCCTTCCGGTTCACGAGGACGAGCTTGCCGACCCCGGGGATCGTGAAGCTGTTCTTGGCCTCCTTGTAGGACAGGGCCGTCAGGTCATCGAGGAACTGCGTGGCGACCCGCTTGGTCTGGCCCGTGGACTTGGACAGGTGATCCGCGATCTGGGACTTCGAGAGCGCCTTCCCGGAATCTTTTGACATATGTCTTACCCCTTCTTCTTCTGGAATCGCCGTTGCCGGCGTGATCAAAAACTGGAGCGCTATTCTATCCACCGGGTGGAAACGTCAAGCAAAAAATCATGGCTGCGCATCTTTTTTCTTTTCCCTTCCGCCTGTCTCCGGCAAGGCTTCGGCGGGCCGGGGAGAGGAGGCCCGCTTGCGGGGACCCGCCCGCCGCCCGGACAGCCGCGTTAAGATCCTTCGTCCGGTCGAGCAGCCCGAAGGATGCCGGTCGAGAGCTCGCTCCGGGTCTTCTGAGAATGACCCTTTCGCTCTGGCCGCCTTCGAAAAACGCTCGGCCGGGCCGCCGAGCCAAAGGAGCTAAACCGCTATCCCGGCATCGCTTTAGCTACCCGCGCGCCCCGGCCAGCAGACGGGGGGCGGGCCTCCCCGCTCTCCTGCTTCTGGTCGGTCTCGCAGGGGCCTGCAGCTTTGGCTCGCAAACCCGCATCGCCCACCGGATTCTGGAGGATTACCGGAGAAATGCCCTGGTCAAACCGCTCCCTCCTTCGCAGGTCATCCGGCTGCGACTCTCCGGGCCGGCCGGCAGAGAAGCCGCCACAGGAACCGCGGAGATCCAGTGGGACCCCCAACGCTACCGCGAGGTCTTGAGCTCGGGCGGCCTGACGGTTGTGCGAGGCATCCAGGGCGGGAAGGCGTATCTGAAGGATGAAGACGGGGTTACGCGAGTCGCCTCGGAGCCGGTCCTGGCCGAACTGCTGACCCGCTCCTATTTCTGGCGGCGAGCCTTCCTGTTCGAGGATCAAGAGAAGGCGCGGATCGAGCTGGGTCCGTCCGACGAATCGAGCGTTTCGGTGCGGATCACGCCTCGTGGAGGCAACACGCTCATCCTGACGTTTTCCCGCGCCCGCGACCGCCTCCTCTCGGCGCGCGCACCCCGGTTTGACCTTGCCTTCGAAGACCCGACACATTTTCAGGATGCCTCGCGGCCGGAGACGCCGGTGGAGGCGGAGATCCGCTGGACGGGGCTGCCGACGGGCGAAATGCCGGACACCGCTGCGGGAGGGGGATCCGCCCGATGGAGCCTCGAGTCTGCCGAGACAAACCTCGAGAGAATCGGGGAAGCCGTCATCTTGACAGGACGGATCTGCGGGCAAGAGGCGCGCATCGCTCTGGACGCCGCGGCGGACGGTCCCGTGCGCGTCGGGGCTCGCCTGTCCAAGCGCCTTCCCGTTTCCTTCCAACCCGACGTATTCGGGCGAAGCGTGGCGGGAGGAGGCACCCTCGAGCTCGGAGCCCTCTCCTATCCGTCTCTGTCCCTCCAGAGGGTGGAGCGAGTGCCCGAGGGGGCAGACGCTGCCGCGGGCGCGCCTTTCTTCCGAGAGACCGTCGTCGAACTCGATCCGGGACAGCGGCGCCTGCGGTTTCACGACCCGACACGCTGGGTGATCCCGCCGGGGTTCTTCCGCATCGTGCTCGACGACGACGGCAACCGTCCCGTGGCGATCTTGCAGAAGGGCAGAGAGCGGCTGCGTCTGCTCGCCGGCACCCTCTGCGGGTCCGCCCTCCTGCTCGCTCCGGAAACGGCAAGCCGGATCGGTCTTTCCCCGGGGGCCCCGGCCGCGGAGGGGTTGCGCTGGGGAGCGGCTCACCTGGAGCCTGTGCCCGTGCGCATCGCGGCCCAAGGGCTCGATCCCGCCTGGGGTGAGGAAGGGAGCCTCGGATTCGAGACCTTGCTCCGATTCCATGTGTTTCTGGACATGCCTCGCCGGTGGGTCTATCTGCGCCCGCTCGAGCGCGATCCCGTGCCTTCGCGCCCGGGGGGATAGAATCGCGCCCTGGAGGGGCCACACCGGCCTCACCGAGAGGAGGAGCTCATGGCCAAGACCCTCTGCAAGATCGCCGGGATCGTTCTGTTCATCGTCGGCCTCGTCGGGTTTGCCATGCCGGGTCTTCTGGGGATGCATCTGACTTCAATCCACAACATCGTCCACCTGCTGACTGGGGCGATCGCGCTCTATTTCGGCTTTTCCGGGTCTGCCGCGGCCGCGCGGACGTTTTGCCTCGTGTTCGGGGCGGTCTATCTTCTGCTGGGCATCCTCGGCTTTGTGGCACCGGGCGTCGTGGCGGGCATCATCGGACACACCCTGGCGGCCGGCGAAAGTCTGACAGCCGACAACGCCGTGCATCTGCTGCTCGGCGCCGTCTTCCTCGCCGTTGGGGCCGGCAAGGCCACGCCGGCGGCCGCCGCCGTTTAGTCTCGGGTCCCTAACGCTACTGGCCGCCGCCCTGGCCCGGCGCCGGGGAGGCGAGACTCGACGGCTTTACTGGCGCACTAACGCGTCAGCCGGATCTCCTCTGCGGCGCGTGTGTGCGGGCCTTACGAGCGGAATCGCGGCCTCGCAGCCCACGCACAGGACCTCCCGTTCTCTCGAAAACGGCGTGGCTTCGAAGCAAAGCACCGCCGCGCAACGCGGGCACTCGACCTCGAAGGCTTCCGCGGGCAATCCGTGAGTCTTGTCGGGCGCGCCGCGGCGCGCCATTCCGCCGCGGGTCGCGGGGCGAAAGGGCACCACATTGTCTGGAATCACCGCTGTTCCTCCTTTCGGAATCCGCGAGGATCGGCGGACGCGTCGGAAGGCTCGGCAAGCGACAGCGAGGAGCCTGGCTTTCCTTTCTTTCGAAAGGCGCGGGCGGCGCCGCCCAGGACCAAGAAAAGCCCGCCCGTGGCGAGCAGACTCGCGGCGGCCGCGCGCACGGGCCTGGGAGCATCCGATAGGCCCGGCCGCCCGACCACGACGCCGCCCAGGAAGATGCAGACCACCGCCAGCAGGAGCATGCTCTTGCCCCGATCCTGGGGGACCGACGTCTGAGACCAGACCAGTCTCATGGTGCGGATCCACGAGAAAAGGGGCGCGCAGGCCCGCGGGCCCGGGAGGGAAGAGCGTTCGGAGCGAAGTCGAACACGATGCCGACCTCCGAAACGTTTCGGCGCGCGGGCAAGGACCCGGGCCGCCTTTCAACGCCGTCATTCTAGGCGAGAAGACGGCCGCGCGCAATTGGTTTATCCTCCGCCGATGCATTTCCTGACGAAGTCTTTTCTCCTCCTGGCTCTGCTTGCCGCGTCTGCGCCTCCGCGCGGCTTCTTCGGAGAAAATGCGGACGCCCAGAGCAAGTGGGAGCACCGGTACCGGGCTCTGCCCGACGCCTCGGCGATCCGCGAGTTCAACCGCTTTCTCTCGGCAGAGCCACACCATCTGGGTTCTCCGGACGACGAGAAGAACGCCCGCTGGATCCTCAAGAAGTTCCGCGAGTGGGGGCTCGATGCCTCGATCGAAACCTTTCACGTGCTCTTCCCGACACCCAGGCAGCGTGTTCTCGAGCTTCTCGAGCCTGAGCGCTTCCAGGCCACGCTCGCCGAGCCTCCCCTGCCCGGAGATCCGACCTCCTCGCAGACGGCCAAGCAGCTGCCGACCTACAACGCGTACTCCGTGGACGGCGATGTGACCGCGCCGCTCGTTTACGTCAACTACGGAGTGCCTTCGGACTACGAGAGGCTCGAGCGTCTGGGCATCGACGTGCGCGGCGCAATCGTCATCGCGCGCTACGGGGAAAGCTGGCGCGGCATCAAACCGAAGGTCGCCGCCCAGCACGGAGCCGTGGGCTGCATTCTTTACTCCGATCCGCGCGACGACGGCTACTTTGCCGGCGATGTCTACCCGAAGGGAGCATACCGGCCCGAGCAAGGGGCCCAGCGCGGCAGCGTGGCGGACATGCCTCTCTACTCGGGTGATCCTCTGACCCCGGGCGTGGGGGCGACACGAGACCCCGGCCACTTCGATCTGAAAGACGCGAAGACGCTCACGAAGATCCCCGTTCTTCCCATCTCTTACGGGGACGCACGGCCGCTGCTCGCGGCCCTCGGCGGCCCGGTCGCGCCGAAAGAGTGGCGCGGCGCCCTCCCCCTCACCTACCACGTGGGCCCCGGACCCGCCAAGGTGCACTTGAAGCTTGTCTTCGACTGGAAGATCGTCCCGGCCAACGATGTGATCGCGAGGATCCCGGGCTCGACCTGGCCCGACGAATGGGTCATCCACGGTAACCACCACGATGCGTGGGTCAACGGCGCTCAGGATCCGGTCAGCGGACAGTCCGCGCTGCTCGAGGAGGCGCGCGCCCTGGGGGCGCTGCTCAAGACAGGGTGGAGGCCGAAGCGCACAATCTTGCTCTGCGCCTGGGACGGCGAGGAACAGGGTCTGCTGGGATCGACGGAATGGGTCGAGACGCACGCGCAGGAGCTGCGGCAGAAGGCCGTCGCCTACGTCAACACGGATTCGAACGGCCGGGGCTTCCTGGAGGCGGCCGGATCGCATTCGCTCGAAACGCTCGTCAACGAGGTCGCCGCGGAGATCGAGGACCCGGAGAAGAAGATCCCGGTCGCCCGCCGCTGGCGCTTGAAGCACATCGAAGACGCGAAAACGCCGGAAGATCGGCGCGAGGTCCGGGAAGGCAAGAATGTCCGCATCGGGGCGCTCGGTTCCGGCTCCGATTACACGCCGTTTTTGCAGCATCTCGGTGTCGCCTCTCTTTCCCTCGGCTTTGGAGATGAAGGGGGCGGCGGCGTCTACCACTCGATCTACGACGACTTTGCCTGGTACACGCGGTTTGCCGACACGGACTTCGCCTACGGACGGGCCCTGGCGCAGACGACTGGCACGGTGATCATGCGTCTGGCGGACGCCGATCTTCTGCCGTTCGATTTCGCGCCGCTTGCCGACGCCGTGGCCAGGTACGTCAAGGAGCTCGAGGAACTCTCCAAAGAGAAACGCGAGGCGGCCGAGGAGCTCGACCTGCGAATCGACGAGGGGCTACCCGAAGCCGTCGCCGACCCGAAAGAGCCCTTCGTCGCGCCGAAGAAGGAAGCTCCGGTGCCGCACTTTGACCTCTCGGGTCTCCAGAACGCCTCCGCGTCTCTGACGCGCGCCGCCAAGGAGTACGCAGCCGCCTTCGACGCGGCACAGGGGGCACAGATGCGGCGACCCGGCGCCGAGAAGCTCGCGCGCGTCAATGCGTTGCTGCGCGAGGCCGAGGCGACGTTGACGCGGCAGGAGGGGCTTCCCCGCCGCCCCTGGTACAAGCACTATGTCTATGCGCCCGGCTTCTACACGGGTTACGACGTCAAGACGCTTCCGGCCGTGCGCGAGGCGATCGAAGAGAAACAGTGGACCGATGTCAACCGCGAGGCGGCCGTCACTGCCGAAGTCCTCGAGCGCGCCGCCGCTCACATTCGGGAGGCGGCAAAAGCGCTGAGCGCGCCGTAAGGCGGCAGGCGTTCTAACCTCGGAGACGCGGTGACCTACGGGGGGGACGCAGTTTGTTCTGAGGCGTCATGGCGAACAGTGGCACAGGAATGAGCCGATCCCCTAACCGGCGGCCTCCGCGGACTCGCTCGCTTCGGTGCACTCGCCGCTGAGCCGCAAACCGTTTAGACGCGCGCTCGGCGGGTTACGTACTTGGCAGGAAAAAGGAGAGTCCCGTGACGCGTTCCATCAGCCGCCCCCGTCTAGCCCTCTGCCTTCTCTTGGCCCTGTTGCCGCCGACGACCGTGGCGGCGGGGGGCCCAGTCCCACAAGCGCAGGCCGCCGCCTACCTGCAGCAGTTGTGGCGCTCGACCGGAACACCCGCCATTTCGGCCGCAGTCTCCTCCAAGGGCAAGATTGTCTTCTCCGAAGGAGTTGGCTACGCGGATCTGGACAACCTGGTCTCTGCGACGGATTCCACGGTCTACAACATCGGCTCCGTGTCAAAGGCGAACACCGCCGTCGCCGTGATGCAGCTCTTCGAGCAGGGGAAGATCAGCCTCGATGATCCCATCCAGAAGTACGTGCCCACGTTCCCGGACAAGGGCTCCCCCATCACCATCAAGCACCTCATGACCCACACCTCCGGGATCCGGCATTACCGCCCCAATGACTTCCCCGACTCGCAGGACAACGAGAACATGAGGCCGGTCGCTTCGCTCGAAGAGGGCATCAAGATCTTCAAGGACGACCCCCTGCTCTTCAAGCCAGGCGAGTACTTCTTCTACTCCTCGTATGCCGTGAATCTGTTGCAAGGGGTCATCGAAAAGGCTGGCGGGCTGCCCTTCGAAGACTACATGAGGCAGTCTGTGTGGATCCCGGCGGGGATGCTCAGCACCGCCTTCGACGTGCCGGAGCGGACCGTGCCTCACCGGGCCAGGAGCTATCGAATCGAGAAGGGGCGGACGCTCAACTACTACTACAACGACCTGACCTTCAAATTCGCGAGCGGCGGGATGATCTCCACCGCCTCGGACCTCGTTCGATTGGGCGCAGCCCTGAACCATGGACGTCTGCTCAAACCGGAGACGGTCACGCTGATGTACACGCCGCAGCCTGGCTCCATCATGCGATACCAGGTGACCGGGCCTCCGGACAAGACATCCTTCCAGCAGGGGCTGCTGTGGCAGATCCGTAAGGATGCCGCCGGACGCCCTTTCGTGTACCACTGCGGAAGCGTGAAAGGATTCAATGCCTGCCTCTTGAACTCCACCCAGGAGGATCTGGTGGTAGCCATCGTGACCAACTCCTGGGAGGCAGGCGGCTACCGCGAAGTGGAGGAGCTGGCAGACTTCTTCCGTGCACCCGAGGGAGGCCGGTGATTCGGCGAACTAGAACCCTCCCCTCATTTTCGCGTAGAAGTCGCTCCCGCCCGAGCTGCCAAGCGCGACGGCGCATGTGCCGTCGCAGCGAGCCGTGACCTCGCCGTTGCTGTCGAAGATCTCGGCCGCAGCAAAGACCAGGTTCAGACCGGTCTTGATGACCCGCGCCTCGGCGACCACGCGATCTCCGCGTGTCGGCCGAAAGAAGGTCATCGACAGGTTGACCGTCGCCGAGCGCGCATCGGGACGCGTGAGCCACCCGACCGTGCCGATCACCAGGTCGAAGAGCCCCGCGAGCACGGCCCCGTTCACCGCGTCCGTGCCCATGCCGCCGCGATGGAACGGCATGACAGGGTCCAGCACGGCGCGGACACGATCCACCCGTTGGAAGTCGAGCCGTGCTGCAAGCTGCTGCATCGGCAGCGAGCTGTTCCAGGTCTCGGCCAGAGCCTTCAGCGCCTGGAGCGTCGAATAAGCCTCCGAGAAAGGCTTTTGCTCCTCGCTCACAAGATCATCCCGTTCTCAATCGCGAGACAAAGGCATCTCTCTCCAATTTTGAAATTCGAATTTCGAATTCGAATTTCTCGGACCCCATCCCGCCCGCTCCGAGCCGGGCGAGGATTTCGTACGGCCCCAGCCTCTCTCGCGCGGCGATCACCATGAACGGTTCGACCATTCTATGGCGGCTCGGGAGAAACCGCCGGCGTGCGCTAGACTCTTCTCAGGTGCCGGCGAACGCCATCGTTTCCATCCTGGGGACACTGGCCGAGGCCCGGGTCCGCTACGTGGTCGTCGGAGGCGTGGCGGTCGTTCTTCATGGCCACCTTCGCTTCACGGCCGATCTCGATCTCGTACTCGCGCTCGACGCCACCAATGTTCTCGCGGCTCTCTCGGCTCTGAAGACTCTGGGCTTCCAGCCGCGGGCCCCGGTGCAGGCGGACCAGTTCGCCGACCCGGCGGTCCGCGCGTCCTGGATTCGGGAGAAGGGGCTGGTGGTCTTTTCCCTGTGGAGCCCGAGCTACCCCGGAACCGATGTGGACATCTTCGCCGAGGAGCCGATTCCATTTGCGGAGCTGTCCGCGCGGGCGAAGACGGCAGACCTTCCGGACCTGTCCGTTCCCATTGCCTCGATACCCCATCTCATCGCCATGAAGCGGACCGCGGGCCGCCCGATGGACCTCGCGGACATCGCCGCCCTCGAGCGGATCGAGCTATCCTTGAGTTCGGATGAAGAAACTTAAGCCGGCCGTTCCAGACGGATGGAAGAGGCATTCGGCCGAGCAGACACGGGCGTGGCTGCGGCTCTCCCATGCGGAACGTCTCGCCTGGCTGGAACAGGCCAAGGAGTTCGCCGGGCAGGCGCGGGCCGCGGCCCGGCCGAAACGCCCGAAGGACAAAACGCCGCCGTCAGCCTAGCCTCGCCCTGCGCGACGGCGCCTTCCCCCGGCCCGCCGGAGTACCCACTCAGTAGAAAAGCGACAGGCAGGTCACGCCCCCGTCACGCTTCTCGAATTCGCCGACGGGGACTGTGTGAACTCGAAAACCGATCTCTGCGATCCGCGAGGCGGTCTTCGGGTAGCCGGCCGGGACCAGCACGTCCTTTTTAATCCGGAGCACGTTGGCCGCGGCGGCCTCTTCGGAAGGGACAGCGACGCTGCGAAAGCTTCGAAAGGCCGGAACGGGCTCGAGCGACTCGACCGCAAGGAGCAGTCCATCGCCCAGGTAGCCGCAACCGGAGAGCAGGTGCAGCAGGTCCGCCGGCAGCGGCACCTCTTCCACGGCGAAACGGGGCGCGAGCATCTCTCGCAGCTGGCCGACCGCGGCCCGGTTGGAGCGCTCCGAGAGGCCGACGAAGATCGAATCCTCGGTGATCAGGACGTCTCCTCCATCGAGGTGGGCCGGAGAGGCAAGCGCCACGACAGGCAGCGACCGTTCAAGGATCGCGACGAGCGCCTCCTCCTCTCCGCGCCGCGATTCCACGGCCGATGGGCAGACAATCGCCCGCCCGTCCACGACGAGAACCCGGTCCTGCACGAAGACAGCATCCGAATGCTCGTGGTCGGCAGGCAGAACCAGGACCTCGACGCCGCATCGCCGCAACGTCTCGACATATCCGCCGTGCTGAGATCGCGCGAGCTCGAGATTGACCGGCGGCGGCGGCTCGAGACGCGTCAGCGCGTCGGGATAGCCGCTTCCCGGAGGGCGAACGATGGCACGAGGCATGAGAGAAGCTATCAGCTAGCTTTCGGCCGCGGCGTTCGCTTCGCGAACAGCGGCCGAGAGTCTTTGCTACCAGAGCCCCGGAATTGACAATCCACAAATCACAACTCACGATTCCTTTGCCCCGACCACAAATCACCAATCACCAAGTCATTCACAACTCGCAATTCACAGCTCGCATCGCCACGATCACGGCGGGAAGGCGAGGCGCCGCAGCAAGTCCGTGTAGCGCGGATCGGAACGGATCGGGTCGAGCCGCGGATCGACCTTCAGGAAGGGCATGCACTGCGACCGGACTTGGTATCCCTTTTCCAGCCAGCGGAACGCCTCGTCGATCTCACCCAGGTACACGCAGATCACGCCGACCTCGTACGGGCAGACGTAGCGCGTCCTCGAGATCTCCTTGAGGCGCTCGAGCACCTCGCGGGCGCCCGCGAGATCTCCGGCCCTGGCGATCGCGTTTCCGGCCATCGCCATCACGAGCGGGCTATGGTCGACCTCTTGCGCCTTCCGCGCCTCCGCGAGCGCATCGGAACGAAGACCCTTTTGCGCATAGACGATGGCAAGGGTCGCGTGCGCCATCCCGAGGCCCGGCTCGATCTCGATCGACTCTCGCAGAGGAGCGATCGCTTCGTCGGGCTGCCGGCTCAACATCGCGGCAAATCCCGCGTTGCCGAGAATCATGGGAGAAAGGGGGTCCAGCTCCCGCGCGAGCCGGCTCTCCCGCAGGCTTTCGGCCGGCCGCCCGACGGCCGCCAGCAGCCAGGAGTACCAGCCATGCGCGGGCGCGTAGTTGGCATTGAGCTCGAGAGCCCGCCGGAACTCCTTCTCGGCCTCCGCCCACTTCCAGTCGTAGATCGTGTACACGAAACCGAGCGACGTGTGCGCCTCCGCCAGAGAGTCGTCCAGCCGCAGAGCCCTCTCGGCCGCGTCCCGGGCCCTCGGCATCGCCTCCATCGGAGGCAGGTAGAAATCCGAGAGGTTCGCCCACGCGTCGGCCAGCCCGGCCCAGCACCGCGCGTCGTTCGGGTCCCTGGCGAGGCCACGCTCGAAGAGGGCGATCGCCGAGCGCAGCTCCTTTTCTACGGCCATGCTCACGTGCTGGCGGCCCTTGAGGTAGAGCTCGTGGACCTCCGGGTCGAGGGGGCGCGGCCGCGCGAGCCGTGCCCGCTCCTCCGGCGTCACGGCGGCGCGGACCTCGCGCGCGACGGCCTGCGCCACATCGCTCTGCAGCGAGAGCACGTCGCGCAAGTCCCGCTCGTAGCTTTTCGCCCACAGGTGCCGGTCGGTCTTCGCGTCGATCAACTGCGCGGTAATCCTTACTCGGTTTCCCGCCCGTCCGACCGAGCCTTCGATCACGCCGTCGACCTTCAGCTCCCGCGCGATCTGCGGCAGCGGTTTCTTCGATCCCTTGTAGGCCATCGCCGAGGTTCGAGAGATGACGCGCAGCGAGCCGATCTGCGCGAGGTTCGTGATCAGCTCCTCGGTCATCCCGTCGGCGAAGTATTCCTGCTCCGGGTCGCGGGAGAAGCTCGTCAGCGGCAGCACCGCGAGCGACTGGATGCGTCCCGGCGCCGCGCGAGGGCGAAGCCGGTCGCGCAAGCCTGCGACGTTGCCCGCAAAAAGGGCCACGAGCAGGACGAGCAGGCCCGCCCCGAGCGCGAGGAGGATCCGAGCCCGCGACCGGCCCCCGACAGGGGACCGGACAGCGGCCGGCGCCGAGCCGACGCTCGAGGCCTCGCGGAGCGCGAACCCGAGGTCGCGCGCCGACTGGAACCGCTCCGAGGGGCTCTTCTCCAGGCACCGCCGCACGACCCGGTCGAGCGCCGGCGTGACCTCCGGCTGCGAGCGGGAGGGCTCCGGCGGCTCCTCCTTGAGAATCGCGCTCATGGTCTCGACGGCGCTCTCGCCCCGAAAAGCGCGTTGCCCTGTCAGCATCTCGTAGAGCATCGCGCCGAAGGCAAAGAGGTCGGAGCGGTGATCCGTGGCCTGTCCGCGAACCTGCTCCGGCGACATGTACCCGGCCGTCCCCATGACGACTCCCGGCTCGGTCCCGGGCGCCTGCGTCGGAGCGTTCGTAACGGCGCTCCCGATCTCCAGCCCCGTCAGTTTCGCCAGGCCGAAGTCGAGAATCTTGACGCGCCCGTCGGCCGTGACGAAGACGTTCTCCGGCTTCAGGTCCCGGTGCACGATCCCCTTCTCGTGCGCCGCAGCCAGACCGTTCGCGATCTGAACGGCGTAGTCCACCGCCTTGCGCGCGGGCAGCGCCCCGACGGACAAGGGCCGCCGGAGCGTTTCTCCTTCGAGAAGCTCCGAAACGACGTAGGGAGAGCCGCCGGACACACCCACGTCGTGGATCGTCAGGATGTTCGGGTGGTTCAAGGCCGACGCGGCGCGGGCTTCCTGCTCGAACCGGCGCATCCGGTCGGCGTCCGAGGAGAAGGCAGAAGGAAGGACCTTGACCGCGACCTCTCGCCCGAGCCGCGTATCCCGCGCGCGATATACCTCCCCCATGCCGCCCGCGCCCAGCGGCGAGAGGATCTCGTACGGGCCAAGCCGGAAGCCAGTGGAAAGTGTCATGGCGGCAGGCCCACCCGGCGCACGAGGTCCGCGAACCGCGGGTCCGAGCGCAGCGGGTCGAGGATTGGGATGAATTTCAGGTCGACGAGGAACTGGGAGCGCTCCTCGTATGC
>JBOGJN010000506.1:0-1700 GCA_050745445.1 Thermoanaerobaculia bacterium | reverse complement strand
GCTCATAGAAGAGCACGGGGTCGGGATCGGCTACTGCTGCGAGAAGAAGCGCGCGCGCGTCATGGGGCGTCGAGGGCACGACGATCTTGATGCCCGGCGTCCGGTAGAACCACGCTTCCGTGTTCTGGCTGTGGAAGGGGCCAGCGTGGCGCAGGCCGCCCCAGGGCATCCGGACGACCATGGGAACCGAGCCGCCCCAGCGATAACGGATCTTGGCGGCGTTGTTGACCAGCTGGTTAAATCCCAAGGCCACGAAGTCGTTGAACTGCATCTCGCCGATCGGTCTCTGTCCGGCCAGGGCCGCGCCCACGCAAACGCCCAGGACCGCTCCTTCGGCCAGCGGCGAGTTCACGATGCGGTTTCCGAACTCTTTCAAGAGCGGACGCAGAAGAAGAAAGGCGTTCCCATACTTGCCGCCGACATCTTCGCCGTAGACGAAGACTCTGGTGTCCGACCGCAGCGCGTCCCCGACACCCATCGCGACGGCTTCGAGAAAGGTCTTCCCTTTTGGATCGAAGGGGGGTCCGGGCTCGAGCACGGGCAGGGAAGACGCCGCCGAGGCGCGCGCCGCGAGATCGAGCGGTTCCCTTTGCGTGCGGGGAGACTCAGACGCAAAGACTCCTTCCCCGGCAAGCTCGGGCCGAGGCCAGGGAGCCGCGATCACCTTCTGTGCCTCGGCCTCGACCAAGGCCTCGGCTTCCTGCTGGAAGCGCTGGAGGTCGCCACGGGCGATGAGACCCTCGACCTCGAGTCTTGCGGCGTACGTTTCGATTGGATCGCGGCGCGACCAGAACTCGTAGAGCGCGCGGTCGGCGTAGCCGGACTCGAAGAGGGGAGGATAGCCCCAGGAGATCGAAGGCTCCTTGCCCAAATAAAGCATGTCGTCATGGTGCGCGTGGCCGCAGATGCGCAGGCAAACGAGCTCGATCAGCGTGGGGCCGAGGCCCCCGCGCGCCCGCTTGGCCGCCCAGGTGAAGGCCGCCGCGATCGCCTCCGGGTCGGTCCCGTCGAGAGTGACGCCCGGAATCCCGTAGCCTGCCGCCTTCTCCGCGAACACGCGCGCGGCCGATTGCTCCGGTGTGGGCGTCGAGAGCGCCGTCTGGTTGTTCTCCACACAGAAGATGGCTGGCAGTCTGCGCGCGGCGCACAGGTTGATCGCCTCGTGCCATTCGCCCAGGGAGGAGCCTCCCTCGCCGATGAAGGAGACCGCCACGCGCCTCGACCCCTCCCGCGCGAAGGCCATGGCCGCCCCCGCAACGTTCAACGAAGAGATCGACAGAGGCGCCGTGGCCGGGAGGATGCCCCGGCTGAGATCGCCGATGTGCAAATCCTTGCCTTCCATGGGGGGCCCGGCCTTACCCATCTGTGCACTGAGAACCATACGAATGGTCTGCGCGTCGTTGCGCATCGCGAGCACCACTCCGAGGTCGCGGATCAGAGGAGCCACGAGGTCGCCCTGCCAGGATCCGTCCTTTCCCCGGTGCTCGGGGCCGCGCCGCAGACGAATCGCCGCCGCGTAGATCGCTTCCTGACCCAGAGACCGGAAACCCTTTCCCTGAAAGGCGACGTCCTTGTAACGGACCTCGCTGCCCGCAAAGAACGCCTTCAGGCGGTTGTCGGTCGCGCGGGTCAAGACCATGCCGCGAAGGATCTCGATGCGCTCGTCCCGTGTGAGCGAGGCCGCGGTCGCTTCGCGGCGC
>JBOGJN010000505.1:0-5384 GCA_050745445.1 Thermoanaerobaculia bacterium | reverse complement strand
CGTTGGCCCCTGGGCACGAGTTGAGAGTCGAGAGTCAAGAGTCTAGAGTTCAGACGGGGAAACGACTCCGGGGCTCTCAACTCTCGACTCTCGACTATAGACTCTCGACTTCCCCATGACCGACCCGCAGTTCATCCGCAACTTCTCGATCATCGCCCACATTGATCACGGTAAGACGACGCTCTCCGACCGGATCCTGGAGCGTTGCGGGGCCGTTTCGGAACGCGAGATGCACGAACAGATGCTCGATGACATGGAGCTCGAGCAGGAGCGCGGGATCACGATCAAGGCGCGGGCCGTCACGCTCTCCTACCGGGCCAGAAGCGGCTCCGACTATGTTCTGAACTTGATCGACACTCCCGGCCATGTGGACTTTTCCTACGAGGTTTCCCGCTCGCTCGCCGCCTGCGAAGGCGCGGTTCTCGTCGTGGACGCCACACAGGGAGTCGAAGCCCAGACGCTCGCCAATGCCACCCTCGCCGCGCACCACAACCTCACGATCGTGCCCGTCATCAACAAGATCGACCTGCCATCGGCCGAACCGGAAAAGGCGCGCGAGCAGATCGAGCAGGTCGTGGGCATCCCGGCGCACAATGCGGTGTTGACCTCCGCCAAGCAGGGCGTCGGGATCGAGGAGCTGCTGGAGCGCATCGTCACGGACATCCCCGCGCCCAAAGGGGATCCGGCCGCGCCGCTGAAGGCTCTGCTCTTCGACTCCTGGTACGACCCCTACCGGGGCGTCACCTCCCTCTTGCGGGTCGTGGAGGGGCGGGTCCTGCCACGCATGAAGATCCGCGCAATCGGCACGGGGGTCGAGGCGGAGGTCGAAGAGGTCGGAATTTTCACGCCGGGGCGCCGAGCGGTGGCCGAGCTTTCGGTGGGCGAGGTCGGATTTCTCTGGGCCAACATCAAGGACCTGCATTTCACACGCATCGGCGACACGATCACCGGGGTCGCGCGCCCGACCGCCGGGCCCCTGCCCGGCTTTGCGGAAGCCAAGCCCATGGTCTTCGCCGGTCTCTTCCCCACCAATGCCGACGACTACGCGAGTCTGCGCGACGCCATGGAGAAGCTCCAGTTAAACGACGCTTCGTTCACCTTCGATCCCGAGAACTCGACGGCGCTGGGTTTCGGCTTCCGATGCGGCTTCCTGGGTCTGCTCCACATGGAGATCATCCAGGAGCGTCTCGAGCGTGAGTTCGATCTGGATCTCATCACGACGGCTCCGGGGGTCAGCTACCGGGTCACGACCACCAAGGGCGAAGTCTCGAGCATCGTCAACCCGAACCAACTGCCGCCTCCCAACCACATCGAGAAGATGGAAGAGCCGTATATCGCGGCCACCATCATCACGCGGGACGACTCTTTGGGCGGCCTCCTCAAGCTCTGCGAAGAGCGTCGGGGTCTCCAGCAGAAGCTCGAGTATCTCTCCTCCAACCGTGTGGTCCTGAACTACGAGTTTCCCCTGAACGAGGTCGTGCTCGACTTCTATGACAAGTTGAAGTCCATCTCGAAGGGCTACGCCTCCTTCGATTACGAGTTCGTCGGGTACCGGGAAGGAGACCTGGTCAAACTCGACATTCTCGTCAACGGCGAGCCTGTGGACGCCCTCTCCTTGATCGTGCACCGGGAGGAGTCCGCAGCGAAGGGACGGGTCCTCGCCGCCAGGATGAAACAAATCATCCCCCGGCAGATGTTTGAAGTGGCGATCCAGGCCGCGATCGGCTCGAAGATCATCGCCCGGGAGACGGTTTCGGCCATCCGCAAGAACGTGCTCGCCAAGTGCTACGGCGGGGACATCACGCGCAAGAGGAAACTGCTCGAGAAACAGAAGGAGGGAAAGAAGCGGATGAAGAGGGTCGGGCGGGTGGACATCCCGCAAGAGGCCTTTCTCGCCGTTTTGAAAGTGGAATGAAGAAGGAAAACGTTGCAACCACCCCTTCGGAAGACCCGCCGCCGCACTCCTCGGCGCGGGAGTGGTACGAGTCGTTGCTCGTGGCGGGCATCTTCGTGCTCTTCGTTCGCACCTTCATCGTCCAGACCTATCAGGTGCCCACCGGCTCCATGGAGACGACGATCCTGGTGGGAGACCATCTGCTCGTCAACAAGTTCGCCTACGCGCCGCATTTGCCGGCGCTTGCCCGATTGTTGCCGTACCGCGACGTGCATCGGGGCGACATCATCGTCTTCAAGAAACCCGGCGACGACGTCCAGTCCAGGGACGTCCTGGTCAAGAGGGCCGTCGGAACGCCGGGCACGACGATTCAGGTGCAGGAGGGCCGTCTCTTCATCAATCGCGAACCAGCCAACGAAGCCTACGTGCAGCACGGCCCCCATGATCCGAACCCCGGCGACCCTCGCGATTTCTTTGGGCCCTTCATCGTCCCCCCCGGCGACTACTTCGGCATGGGGGACAACCGCGACAACTCGCTCGACAGCCGTTTCTGGGGCCCCATCCCGCGCGCGAACATCTTCGGCCGCCCCTTCCTGCTCTACTGGTCGTACGAAGCCGAGCCCAACTCCCACATCTGGCGAGGTCTCATCGACAAGATCCGCCAGCTCGCGAGCGTGGCCATCCATTTCTTTTCCCGCACGCGATGGGATCGGATGTTCCGATTGGTCCGCTGAGCGCCCCGGCGGCCGGCATTTTGACGAGGACCGCGCGCCCTTCGGTTCTGCGCGGGTCCGCGGAGGTCGTGCTCGTGGCGGTTCTCCTCGCTCTGTTTGTCCGGACCTTTCTTCTTCAGGCCTTTGTCGTTCCTACGGCTTCGATGGAAAAAACCGTTCTGACCGGGGATCATCTGGTTGTCAACAAATTCATTTATGCTCTCCGCGGGCACGGCTTCTGGACGCGGCTTCTTCCCTACCGCGAGATCCGCCGAGGCGATGTCTTTGTCTTTAAGTTTCCCGGGGATCCGCGCAGGGACTTCATCAAGCGGGCGATCGGACTTCCCGGCGACACCATCGCCATCCGCGACAAGGTCGTCTTCGTCAACGGCGCGCCCCTGCAGGAGACCCGCGCCTTTCACTCCGACACGCGGATCTGGCCGGATGACCCCCGCCTGCCCGAGGCGACGCGGCGGCGTGACCAGCTGTCACTTCTGCGGGTTCCCGAGGAGTCCATCTTCGCGATGGGCGACAACCGCGACAGCTCCAACGACAGCCGCTTCTGGGGTCCGGTCGCCGCCGTGAACGTCAAGGGACGGGCTCTCTTCGTCTACTGGTCTTTGCGGCCGGGGGGCACACCGGGGAGAGGTCCCATCAACTGGATGGCCGACCTCTTCTCCCGTCTGCGCTGGTCGCGGACGTTTCGGCCAGTACGCTGAGATCCCCGGACGGCTGGCGGGCGCTCCCGGTTAGCCCCGATCCGAAAACAAGAACGTGGCACGGTTGGCAGTCTTAGTCGTCGGGGGATAAGCCCCTGCGTCGGCGGGGGTGCTCGAAAGAGTACGCTCCGAATTCGGTTCCCGAAGAGTGCGCGTGCCTGAAGGTCCGAGGATCGCCGATCATTTTCGGATCGGGGTTAGAATCTCGGGAGTCTCTGGGAGGTGCCGATGGGAAGAACACGCGCGGCCCGAGGCGCCGTGAACTTCGGTTGCATCGTCTGGCTGGCGCTTCTGGCCCTGATCACGTACGGCCTCTACAAGATCGTGCCCGTCAAGATCGCCACTTCTTCCTTCTACGACGCGATGCAAGAACAAGCCTCCTTCGGCTCGATCAAGAGCGTCCCGCAGATCGAGTACGATCTCCTGATGAGGGCCAGGGACCTGAAGATCCCCGTGTCGAAAGAGAATCTGACCATCACGCGGAGGAAGGAAGCCATCACGATCGAAGCACACTACGAGATCGAGATTGACTTCTTCAACGGCGCCTACAAGTACGTGTGGAAATTCGACCCCTTGGTTTCCCGGCCTCTCTTCGTCGTGTGAGGCGGGGCGGCCCCCCGGGGCTCTCCATCGCCGCCGTTTCGCGACAGACCGGGATCCCTGTCACCACACTGCGTTTTTACGAGCGGGAGCTGCCCGGTGTTTTCCAGATCCGAAAGACCCGAGGCGGACACCGCCGGTACGGGCCAACAGATATCGAGCGCTTTGCGGCCGTTCGACGGTTGACCGAGACCGGAGGCGTGAAGCTCTCAGAGGTCCGGCGGGCGACTGGTTCCCGCGGCAACCATGAGCCGCTTCGAGACGACCTCGAACGCCTGCGGCTGCTCCTGCGAGACCAGTCGCAGGGGCTCGAGGAGCTGTTTCACAGGGTCGGACAGCTGGAAGCCCGTCTGCGACAGATTCAGGAGATTCCTCCCCGCCGGCGCCGGTGGCTCAGGTGAAGCGTCTGGCCGTCCGCCTCGCGGCGGGAATAGATGGCGGTCGCGCCGGACTTGAGATCCAGAGATCGAGGAGGTCTCCATGCGCTTTATGAAGCCAACGACCCTGGCGGCATGTCTTCTGTTCCTTTCCGGCGCGGCCCCGGCGGCGGCGCCGTCGATCGGCACCGAGGCCCCGCCCTTTCGCCTGACGACACTGGACGGAAAGAGCTTCTCGCTTTCGGAGGCCGCGAAGGGCCACAACGCCGTGGTCGTCATGTTCATCGCCACCCGATGCCCCTATTCCAACGCCTACAACGACCGGATGCGGGAGATGGCCAGGGTTTATGAGGGCAAGGGGATCCTCTTCACGGGCATCAACAGCAACAAGTCCGAGCCGGCCGAGGAGGTCGCCGCCCACGCGAAGCAGCATGGGTTGGCCTTTCCGCTCATGAAGGACCCGGAAAACAAGGTCGCGGACCTCTACGATGCCCGTCGCACGCCGGAGGTCTTCGTCGTGGACCGGGAGGGGAAACTGCGCTACCACGGCCGGATCGACGAGAACTACGAGGACGCTTCGAAAGTCACTTCCCCTGACCTGAAGAACGCGCTCGACTTCCTGCTTGCAGGGCAACCGATCGTCAAAGCTGAAACTAAAGCCTTCGGCTGCTCGATCAAGCGAGTCTAGTCGGGAGCCAAGAGTGAAACCCCGATCCGTGCGACTCACCTCGCGTCGGTGTCTTTGAACTCTCTTCCCCGAGGCCGGGCAGCCGAGAGGGTGGCCGCGAAATGCCGGCCCTTGCCCGGCCTCGCTAGAATGTTTTCGGTTGCACAATCAAGCGCACGTGAGACGGTAATGGCCGCTTGCGACTCACCTCGCGTCGATGTCTTTGAACTCTCTTCCTCGAGGCCGGGCAACCGAAAGGGCGACCGCGAAATCCCGCTTCTGGCCCGGCCTCGCTAGAATGTTTTCGGTTGCACAATCAAGCGCGTGTAGTCGGGAGTCAGAGTGAAACCCGGGTCCGTGCGACTCACCTCGCGTCGATGTCTTTGAACTCTCTTCCTCGAGGCCGGGCAACCG
>JBOGJN010000504.1:0-4441 GCA_050745445.1 Thermoanaerobaculia bacterium | reverse complement strand
CTCCCGTCGTTCCCGCATTTTCGTGCTCAATTGCGACGCCCCGAAGGGTGCGTCGCGCTAAAAGGAGTCTGAAGTGGACGTTTCGTCCAAGCGAGTGAACTTTTCGAAGATCCGTTCGTTCATGGATCTTCCGAACCTGATCGACGTTCAGCGCAGCTCCTACGAGAGGTTCCTGCAAATGAACCTCCTGCCCGAGGAGCGGGAGGAATCGGGTCTTCAGGCGGTCTTCACCAGCGTCTTCCCGTTTTCGGACTTTCGCGGGGCTTGCGAGCTGCAGTTCGTGAAGTACGCGATCGGGAACTGGGAGTGCAAGTGCGGCCGGCTCAAGGGTCTGGAGCACCTGCGTATGGACTGCCGCTCCTGCGGGGCTCGCATCGTGACCGAGCATCCGCACGAGGAGGTCGTCAACTGCAAGCGCTGCGGCACCCAGAACCCCAACCGCGTCACGCTCTGCGATGTCTGCGGCAACCCCGTGGACCTGCAGATGAAGTACTCGGTCGCGGAGTGCCAGGAGCGCGGCATGACCTTTTCGGTGCCGCTCAAGGTCACGTTTCGCCTCTTCGTCTACGACAAGGACCCGGAGACGGGTGTCAAGACCATGCGCGACGCCAAGGAGGAGGAAGTCTTCTTCGGCGACATCCCGCTGATGACGGAACATGGCACCTTTGTCATCAACGGCACGGAGCGCGTGATCGTGTCGCAGCTTCACCGCTCGCCGGGGGTCTTCTTCACGAAGGAGTCCGCCCACGGGTATCTGGCGAAGATCATCCCGTACCGCGGCTCCTGGGTGGAGTTCGAATTCGACCAGAAGGGGGTCCTCTTCGTCCGGATCGACCGCAAGCGCAAGTTTCCGGCCACGATTTTTCTTCGGGCGCTGGGCCTCGAAACGGATGAGGCGATCCTGCGGCAGTTCTACGCCATTGTGCCGGCGCGGTTCGAACGTGGCCGGGCCTACGTGACGCTGAGCAAAGAGGTGCTGCGGCAGGAGGAGCTGAGGGAACGCTACGCGCGCATCCGACGCGAGACCAAGGTCATCTTCGGAGGGATCAAGCTCTCCGCCGACGACCAGAAGGAGATCGCCCGGAAGGGCGCGATCGAGCGCTCGGTGGACGACGCGGCGGTCGAGAAGGCGTGTTTCCTGGCGGACGTCGTGGACCTGGCGACCGGCGAGGTCCTGTTTGATGCTGGTCAGGAGTTCGGGCCCGACGCGATCGAGCGGCTGAAGGAGCGAAACATCAAGGGCGTCGAGCTCTTCTTCCCGGACTGGGACCTTTCCGGCGACATCCTCGTCAACACGATCCGCAAAGACACGCACAAGACCAAGAACGAGGCGATCCTGGAGATCTACCGCAGGCTCCGGCCCGGTGATCCGCCGACCTACGAGTCGGCCAAGAACCTCTTCGAAGGGATGTTCTTCGATGCGAAGAAATACGACTTCTCGCGCGTGGGCCGCTTCAAGTTCAACATCAAGCTCGAGGCCGATTCCTCGGAAGACACCCGGACCCTGACGCCGCAGGACATCTATCGCGTCGTCGGGTACCTCCTGCGCTTGAAGAGGGACGTCGGCCGCACCGACGACATCGACAACCTGGGCAACCGCCGGGTGCGTTCGGTCGGAGAGCTTCTCGAGAACCAGTTCCGCATCGGCCTGGTGCGAATGGAGCGGGCGATCAAAGAGAAGATGTCGGTCCATCAGGACATCGATTCGGCGATGCCGCACGACCTGATCAACAGCAAGCCGGTCATCGCCTCGATCAAGGAGTTCTTTGGCTCCTCGCAGCTCTCGCAGTTCATGGACCAGACCAACCCGCTCTCCGAGGTCACGCACAAGCGAAGACTCTCGGCGCTCGGGCCGGGGGGTCTGTCCCGCGAGCGCGCGGGTTTCGAGGTGCGCGACGTGCACCCGACGCACTACGGCCGCGTCTGCCCGATCGAGACACCGGAGGGGCCGAACATCGGTCTGATCTCTTCTCTTTCCTGCTATGCGCGGATCAACGACTTTGGTTTCATCGAGACGCCCTACAAGAGAGTGGAGAAGGGCCGAGTGCTCGACCACTACCAGATCACACAGGTCGGGGATGCCCCCTTCAAACTCGGGCAGATCGTCGAGAAGCGGGAGCTCGAGGAGGAGAACGAGCGCCTCAAACGCGGCCACAAGCGGCAAGCGGAGTTCGTTCCCTATGCCTTCTACCTGTCCGCATGGGAAGAGGAGAACTACGTCATCGCGCAGGCCAACGCCGAGACGGACGCGACGGGCCGGATCAAGGAGGACCGCGTGATCGCCCGCTTCAACGGCGAGTTCATCACGGCGGAGCGGGAGAAGGTGGACTACAAGGACATCTCTCCCAAGCAGCTCGTCTCTGTCGCCACGGCCTTGATTCCCTTCCTGGAGCACGACGACGCAAACCGCGCGCTGATGGGATCCAACATGCAGCGCCAGGCCGTGCCGCTGCTCAAGGTGGAGGCGCCGCTGGTGGGCACGGGCCTGGAAGCCACGGTGGCCCGCGACTCGGGTGCGGTCGTGCTCGCAAAGCGCGGCGGTGTGGTGGACCAGGTGGATTCCGAGCGAATCATCGTGCGCGTCGAGGGGACGGAGAACGGCGGCAAGGAGTTCGGCGCCGACATCTATCCGCTGATCAAGTTCCGCCGCTCCAACCAGAACACCTGCATCAACCAGAAGCCGATCGTGCCGGAGGGGCGCAGAGTCGAGAGGGGACAGGTCCTGGCCGACGGTCCCTGCACCGAGAGCGGGGAGTTGGCGCTCGGCCGCAACATTCTCGTCGCCTTCATGCCGTGGCGCGGCTACAACTACGAGGATGCGATCCTGGTCTCCGAGCGGCTCGTGAAAGACGACTTCTTTACGTCCATCCACATCCAGGAGTTCGACATCGAGGCGCGAGACACGAAACTGGGCCCCGAGGACATCACGCGGGACATCCCCAACGTCTCGGAGAACGCGCTGCGGGATCTGGACGAATCGGGCATCATCCGGATCGGGGCCAACGTCAAACCGGGCGACATCCTGGTCGGCAAGGTCACCCCTAAGGGAGAGACGCAGCTGACGCCGGAGGAGAAACTGCTGCGCGCGATCTTCGGCGAGAAGGCCGGCGACGTCCGGGATGCGTCCTTGAAGTGCCCGCCGGGGATCGAGGGCACGGTCGTGGATGTCAAGATTTTCTCCCGCAAGGGGATCGAGAAGGATCTGCGCGCGCTCTCGATCGAGCAGGACCAGATCGCCCGCATCGAGAAGAACTCCAAGGACGAGATCCGCATCATCCGCGAGGAGGCCAACAAGAAGATCCGGGATCTTCTGACGGGGAAGATCTCCGCCGAGGAGCTGAACGACCGGGAGGGCGAGGAGATCGTCAAGAAGGGGGCGCGCTTCACGCCCGAGGGGGTCGTCCGGATGACCCCGCAGCAGTTGAAGAGACTCAAGCTCAAGGACGAAGAGGTCGCCGAGGAGATTCAAACCATCCTGCGCCGCCAGGACTCGCAGATCGAGGTTTTGAACCGCGTCAACGCCGAGCGGATCGAGTTGCTCCAAAAGGGCGACGAGCTGCCGCCGGGCGTGATCAAGATGGTCAAGGTCTATGTCGCAATGAAGAGGAAACTCTCGGTTGGCGACAAGATGGCCGGCCGCCACGGTAACAAGGGGGTCATCTCACGCATCCTGGCCGAGGCCGACCTGCCGTATCTGCCCGACGGTACGCCGATCGACATCGTCTTGAACCCTCTGGGCGTGCCCTCGCGCATGAACGTGGGACAGATCCTGGAGACCCACCTCGGCTGGGCCGCGCGGGCTCTGGGGATAACGGTCGCGACACCGGTCTTCGACGGCGCGTCGGAGCCCGAGATCAAGAAGCTGTTGAAGGACGCGAACATCCCCTCCTCGGGCAAGACGGTGCTCTACGACGGGATGACCGGGGAGCCCTTCGAGCAGCAGGTCACGGTCGGCTATATCTACATGATGAAGCTGTCGCATCTGGTGGACGACAAGATCCACGCCCGCTCGATCGGGCCCTACTCGCTCATCACGCAGCAGCCCCTGGGCGGCAAGGCCCAGTTCGGCGGCCAGCGGTTCGGCGAGATGGAGGTGTGGGCGCTCGAGGCCTACGGCGCCTCGTACACGCTCCAGGAGCTTCTAACCGTCAAGTCGGACGACGTGGAGGGCCGCTCGCAGGTTTACGAAGCGATCGTCAAGGGCGAGGTCCCGACCGAGCCCGGACTTCCCGAGTCGTTCAACGTCCTGGTGCGGGAGCTCCAGTCGTTGTGCCTCGACGTCGAGTTGATCAAACGCTGAGGAGCCGGAAAACGGAAAACGATGAGAGCACATGGGGTGAAAACGGCGGGGCGGAGAGCGGGTCACGGACCCGTTTCCCGTTTCCCGTTTCACGTTTCACGCGCGCGCGGAGCGCGCGTAGGGAGCGACTAAGTTGGACAC
>JBOGJN010000503.1:0-1191 GCA_050745445.1 Thermoanaerobaculia bacterium | reverse complement strand
GCTCAGATGAGCCAGCTCTCGATCCAACACCACGAGCTGCTGCCGAAATGGAACTACACGCTCCACCCCCGCTGAAACGCTGGAATTATTGCTGCGCGGGCCCTAAGGGTCCGCGCAAGAATAAACGCGCAGTTCCAGGATGAGTGGTAACGGTACAGGCAGACGGTCCCACCGGGGCAGTTCCGCAGCCGTAGACCGTGGTGAGGGAGAAGGTGCCATTTCCTGGCTGGAGAGTCTTGGACATCTCCGGGTGAAGGGTGTTAGATTCCTTCCTGAATCGGATTCAGAAGGAAGGAGTCTAACAGAATGCGTCCCGCCCGGTTCCACGCCGAAGCGCTCTTGCGGCTGTTCCGAAGGCAGACGATCGCGACGATGGGGGACCTGAAGGCTGCGCTGGGCACGCCGGTCGACATGACCGTGTTCCGGAAGCTGCGCGAGATCCCGTACCTCTCGAGCTACTCGCACTCGGGCAAGTTCTACACGCTCCGAGAGCGGGCCGAGTTCGATGCGCGCGGGCTCTGGAGCTACCAGGGCGTGCGCTTCTCGAGATTCGGGTCACTCCTCGACACGGCCGAACGGTTCGTGGTGGCGTCGGACCGCGGGTTCTTCGCGCCCGAGCTCGCAGAAGAGCTTCAGGTCGAGGTCAAGGAGCCGCTCCTCAAGCTCGTCCGAGCCGAGCGCCTAGCTCGCGAAGAGGTCGCCGGACTCTACCTCTACGGCTCGCCCGACGCGGCACGCCGACGGCAGCAACTCCTGGCCAGGCGGCTGCCCGCCGCCGAGCAGCCGTTCGCGGCCTTCCGCGCGCGGGGCACGGTCCCCTCGGACGAGGCCCGGGCGGCCGTCCTCTTGTTCTTGAGCACGCTGAACGAGAAGCAACGGCGACTCTACGCCGGGCTCGAATCGCTGCGCCTGGGACGCGGCGGGGACCGGCGCCTCGCGGAGTGGACCGGCCTCGACGTGCATACCATCGCCAAGGGCCGTCGCGAGCTCCTCGACCGCGATCTTGCTCTGGACCGGATCCGACGCGAAGGGGGAGGCCGGAAGGCCGTGGAAAAAAAACGCCCGAAGTGATCCGAGCCCTCGAGAGACTGATGAAGCACGACACCGCTGGCGATCCCTGCTCGGGTCTCAAGTGGACCCGCAAGACGACGGGGAAGATCCGCGACGAACTGGCCAAGGCCGGCATCCCGG
>JBOGJN010000502.1:0-2134 GCA_050745445.1 Thermoanaerobaculia bacterium | reverse complement strand
TCGGCGCCCAGCCTCGTCAGCTCTTTCGCCCTGTCCGAGTTGACGTCTCTCGTCAGCGCGCGCGCGGCAAAGCCGCCGCTCGCGTCGCTACAGATGGCGCGGACCAAACCGCCGCCCTGCGCGCCGGTTGCGCCGGCTACGGCAATGATCTTCTTGTCGGCCATTCGATCCTCCTCGCTACGGGTGCGCAACGAGCTTGGGCGCTTTTTCCGCGAATGAGTAACCGGTCTTCGGGCACTTCAGGTCTGGATTCGTGGGGCTGAACATCCCGGCCGGGTTCTTTTTCCAGAGCCAGACATGCAGATCGTAGTGATGCATCGTCCCCGGCATGAGCGGGTGGTGCCCCTCCATGGGGCCGTCGAAGGGATGGTCAAAGAGCTGGGGGCGCTCCTTGACACCTGTGGAAAGGGGAACGAACCACTCCGCCGCAACCAGCACGAGCTTGTCGCCTCTCGGCTCGTAGACGAGGACCTGCGGGCGAAGCGGGTCAACGTCGGGACCAATCAGAGTCACGTTGAAGAAGTGAACGCCCATGCCTCCTGCCGCATAGGGGACCTCGCCGGGGGCCCCGGGGGCGGGAAACTCGACGCATCCGAGCGTCGAGAAGTAACCGTCATGGACCGCCATGATGGGATCCTGATACTTGTCCAGTGCGGCACGCACCTTCTCCAACTCGGGCGGGAGCGCCGCAGGCGATCCCGATGCCTGGGCATGAACGGGTTGGGGCAACAGCAACCAGGCCACACAAACCAGCAAGCACACGAGGCTAGATTCCATGCGGCACTGAGGAAAAAGGCGAAATGGCACGGGCCACCTCCTTTTTCGAATCTCCGGGACGCCCACTCTATTGTCCAACGCTGTCTCGGTCAATCCCCGCGCGGACCTCCTGTTTCACGGCGACCTCACTTCCCCGCTTCCTTTTCGAGAAGACCCTTCACAGCCTTCCGGACGTCCTCCATCCTGACCTCGTGGTCGGGCTGCTTCCAGAGGACCTTTCCGTCCGCGGAGCGGATCGCGAGACCGTGATTCTCGAAGCCGAGGTCCTTGACGATCTTCTTGTTCTCCGGCGTTGTCGCGTCCAGGTTGCTCCCCTTGACTTTTCCCGCGAACTCCTGCTCCAACCCGCTCACGGCGGGCTTGATCTTGGCGCAAATCGGTCAGCCGGGCAGGTAGTAGTACGTGACGTCGAGCGGGGAGTCGGGCGCTCGGCCGGCGGCAAGCGCGGCAATCGAGACGCCGAGCACGAGGGTTGCGAAGGAGCGCCGATCCATTTCGGTCATGAGTCCTCCTCTGGAGCTGCCGAGAGACTAGTGCAGTCTAACTCTTGGATTGCTACTCCCTCTCCGAGCCGCCAGCGATCCAAGCGCTACGGTGCACGAGTCCTCGCCCGGCGCGCGGCTGCTCATTGCGTGATGCTGGCGTGGAGAAGATCGAGGACCTCCCTGTGCTTCCAGTACTGGACATGCGCAAGCAGCGGGACGGTTGCCTCCGGGTCTCTGCGGTTCTCGATCCACTTCTGCCGCGCCGACTCGTCTCTTGCGTCGTCATAGAAATCGAGCTCCCCGCTGACGACATCGTGCGGTGAGTACACATTGACCCACCGGCGCGGCCTCCGCGCGTAACTCTGGATCATGGGCTGCACGCTGCCGGCGAGGGCCTCCCGGGCCTCCGACGTGCTCTTGCCCTGCCGGGCGAAGAGAAACGCGGTCTTATCCAGCGGCGAACCAAGGGTCAGGAAGAGACCCGTCCGCGAGACGATCTGCTGCTCTTCTCCCTCGAGGGCGTCCTCATTGATCAGCCGGTTCAAGGTGTCGTACGCGATCAGGGAGCCAAGCGAATGGCCCACCAGAATGACGCGGTCGTACTGCCAGCCTCTCCCGTCGGCCGCCGCCGACTCATAGACCGCGCGGGCGACCGCCCCCACCGTGTCCTTGATCTGCCGCCGCAGATCCGCGAAGCGGTCCAGCACGCTCGGAGAGACGTAGGCGGCGACGTCACCGACGTACTGAACCAGGATCTCCCGAACCTGAAACACCCCGCCGGCGAAGGCTCCCCACGTGAGAACGACCGCCAGGTAGGGCAGCGGCCAGGGAAGAAACGCGTACGCCCCGGGCAGAGAGGCTTGGTCATCTCC
>JBOGJN010000501.1:0-1250 GCA_050745445.1 Thermoanaerobaculia bacterium | reverse complement strand
CAGGTGGCGCGCACGCGGGACCGGATGCTCCGCGGCGGAATCCGGATCCTCGGTGTACTCATCAATGGCGTCGAGGAGGACGTGGCCTACAACGAGGTTTACGCGTACGACGAGGCCCCGGACGCGGCGCACCGCCCTTCCCCGGACAAACCGGCGGCGACCGCGCCGCGGCCGACGTAGGCGACGAAGAGCCGGGTGGGCGCCCGGGAGCCAGAACATTCTGGCTCGCTCCGCTGGCGGGGGGCCCGGTCGTACCCCGGAACGCGGCGATCCGCTAGAGCGCAAGCCTCTGGATCGTAATGTCTTAATGGACAGGATGTGAACCTGTCCTAAAGATCAGGTTACCCTGTCCCAAGGACCAGACACTTGACCTTTTGGCCGCCCCTGCCTGTGCTAGGATGCCGGACCCTAGACAGCACTGCGGACAACTGGAGGAGTTCGGAACTATGCCGCTCTTGGGGCGCGAAAGGGATCTCTTCCCATCGGAGATCTTCGAGTTGTCCGAGATCGGAATGCCCTGGTGGGTGGCGCACGTCCGGAGCCGGCAGGAGAAGGCGCTCGCGCGTCATCTCGTCGGCTTTGGAGTTCCCTTCTACCTCCCGCTCCACGAAAAAAGAGTGCCGCGGGGAGGACGGCGGTTCGTGTCCCATCTGCCGCTCTTTCCCGGCTACGTCTTCTGCCGTGGCGCCGGAGATGAGCGTCTGGCCGTCCTGCGCACCAATCTGGTCTGCCAGATCCTCGAGGTCGCCTGCCAGGACGTGCTCTCAGCCGAGCTCACGCAGCTGCGGTTTCTCCAGGAGTCGGGTGCCAGCCTCGAACCCCTGCCGGTATTCGCTCCGGGCGAGGCCGTGCGGGTCACCGAGGGTCCGTTCGAAGGATACGTCGGCGTCGTCGTCCGCTGCGGCGGGCGCCCGCGTCTCGTCGTGTCGATCTCGACGCTGCGGAAGGCCGTGGCCGTCGAGTTCGACAGGGCCGTAGTGGCACCGGCGCCTCTGGGATTCCGGCCGAGGCCTGCGGCCCGGCGTACCGTGACCGCCTAGGCGGGACGGAGCGTCCAATCGATGTCCGATCCCTTCGGTGTGTACACCGAAGGGGACGGAGTCTGACCCATCGAAGCGAGGAGCCGTATTCGCCCTGCTGATGCCCTGGCCCGGGCGCAAGCGGGCTCGAAAGGGTTACCGTGAACCAAACGTCGCAGGCAGCGATCGATCGCGCGAGATTCCGGGACGCCCGGGTTCTCGTGACCGGGG
>JBOGJN010000500.1:0-3721 GCA_050745445.1 Thermoanaerobaculia bacterium | reverse complement strand
TCCTGCACGCGCAGACCGAAGAGGAGGTCCTGTACCCCGCGTCGATCCTGATCGGCGAATACTTGAAGTTGAAGCTCGGCAAGTCATGATCGAATGGAGAATCACGCCTCGCCGCTGTTCCTCTGCGCGCGGGCCGGTGTGCTGGGCGTGACTTCTCGCTGCGCCGTCTTCTTGACGACCGCAGGGCGGGCGGCGCTTCAGTTCACTGGGGACCTGCTGAGAAAGCCAGATTTCGAATTCGCCCGAAGGGTCCTCGAGGGGCTTTCCGATGGCCCTGCCCGCGATGACGAGCAGCCGGGGTCAGATGCAAATTTCTAGCCGTCTGACCCCTGAGGAAATCTCCGCGGCCTACGAGTACTTCGCCTCTTATCCGCCGCAGCCGTAAGAGGCCGGAGAAGCCGGCGGGGCACCTTCGAGAGAAGCTCCGGCCTCGGCCCGTTCCTATGACTTCGGAGCGGGGGACCCGCACTGCGAATCCGTCGCGTGCGCGTTGCGGCACCAGGTGCAGTCACAGCTTGGAACGGGACAGGCGGGAGGGCCCCGCCGGGAGCGGGCCCAGGGGTGAGCCAGAGGCAAGAGCAGGAGCTTTGCGAGCGACGGAGCGTAGTGGCGAGACAGCCACTTGCGCGCATCGCCCTTGCGCGCCATCGACCGGAGGAGCCTTGCATACCCCCGGTCCCCCATGCGTGCGAACGCGTAGCGGTTGACAAGAGACGTTCGCAGCTGACGGCCCAGCCGGGCGCGCCACTGCCGGTCGTACGACTCCGGAGAACGCTCGAGCAGGGAGCGCGCCGCCAGGTGACCGGAGAGCATGCCGATCCGGATTCCGAAGCCCCAGAGAGCATCCTGAAAGCCCGCGGCCTCGCCGGCAAAAAGGATCGAGCCTTGCCGCGCGGTCTGGGGCACGAGCGCATTGCCCGCTCCGCCGAAACGGACGGCATTGCGCATCGCGAGCCCCGCCCTTTCGCGAAAGAAGTCCACGGCGCGTTCCAGATAGAGGCGCTCGTTGTGGAAGTCGTCGAAGAGGCAGGTCGCGACCGTCCCGCGCCCGCCGCAAAGCAGCAGGTAGGCGTAGCCCTTGGGGGCGAGGCGGTCGGAGAGCACGGCGAGAGCTCCGTCGGCGCTGTCCGTCTCGAAGACATAGCCGACCGCGATTGCGTCGGCGGCGCGGGGACCGCCGGCTACGATGCCCCCCTCCGGCAGGCGCGCCAGCGGCTCGCGAAACCGGATCTCGACACCGGCCGAAAGGGCCTGCGCCTTGAGCGCGGAGTCCAGCGTGCCCGGACCGGGACCTCGCCGTACGAGGTAGAAGAGCGGTTCGCGAGAGGCGAATCGGAACTCTCTGCCTTTCGGGTCGAAAAAGACCGCTTCGCGGAAAGGCCGGGCGTCGAAAGTGGGCGCCACGCCGATTTTCTCGAGCTCTTCCAGCACGTCGCCGGCCGTGGTCCAGTTTTCGATTCCCTGGAGATCCCCGTGGAAACGGCCTCCGACATCGGGGCGCTGCTCGTGCACGATCGCCCGCCCGCCTGCCCGCACGACGGTCAGCGCGGCCGCCAGACCGGCCGGCCCGGCGCCGATGATACGGACCTCGGGAGCGTTTCGACGCGAGGACACGCCCACTGCTGCCGCCTCCCTGCGGGGGCGATCATCCTCCAGCATCGGTCCGGGCGAAAGGTCGAGGTTGACCGACGTGCGGGGAGCCCGCAGATTCCCTCCCGGGCCCAGGGGCCGACCAGCCCATCACGGGGCGACGAACTCGAAGACCAGCGGGTGAGTCGAGGCTGCGACGTGGCGCATGCTCCCATCCTGTCGAAAATCGGAAAATGATCCATCTGAATCAGGCGGGCTGACGCGGCGCGCCGGAGGATCTTCCTGATGGAACCCGGGGACAGGTCCGGTTTCGTCGAGCGTCTGACCCGCCCGGAGGCGATCGAGCGGATCCGCAGGAGGCTGCTCCGGATGAAGGACGACGACCACTGCATGTGCGCGGCCGCCGCCAGGCTCGGCGTCTTCTGCCAGGGCTTTCGCCGGCTTTCGGACGAGGAGTTCCGGCAGCGCTTTGACTGGATCGCTTGCAAACGCCCGAAGGCTTCGCGCGAGGAGCTCGAGGAGCTGGTCAACCTCTATCACCTCGGGCGCCAGGAAGTGACAGGTGCTGCGCTCTGCTGCGACATCGAGACGCGTGAGCACTGCGCGTGCGACGGATGGAACATGTTCGACAACAAGTCGCTGGAGAAAACCTGCCTCGCCCTGACCGGCCAGCCAGTCGAGATCGGCTAGCGGGCGGGCGCTCTAAATCAGGGCGTGCCGGTAGGCGAAGACCACTGCGGCGAGCTTTGTGTGCACGTCGAGCTTGTGCAGGATGCTCTGGATGTGATTGCGCACCGTGACGGGGGAGATGAAGAGCTTCTTTCCGACAGCGGCGGTGGCCATCCCCTGGGAGAGGCAGCGGAGGATCTCTTTCTCGCGGGCGGTCAGCTCGACCGGCTGCCCTTCGTCTGTCGTGAGAGGCCAGAGGGGCTCGCGGGTCTCGGACTCTCCCGCGAGCTGGCGCTCCAGGCCCGAAGGTTTTTTCTTTGACTCGCGCAGGACGTGGACAATCGTCGAGAGCGCGGGGTGATAGGAGGGGATCGCGAAAAGGGAGACGGTGAACCACTTCCTGCCGCCCTTTCCGATCTCGACCGAGAGAGGGAAGCTCTGCACCGGCTCCTTCGGTTTTTGCCGCGCCTGAAAGGCGACGGGGCAGTTGCGATAGCAGTAGATGTTCCCTTGAGCGTCCCGTCCCCCGAGCACTTCGTAACAGGGCTTGCCGAGCACGCTGCGGGCCGGGCGGGCGAGCAGCTCCTCGCATTTCTTGTTCCAGAGAATGATCCGGTCGGCGGAATCCATCGCGAAGACGGCCTCGCCGCTGCGCGCGATCCGGTCGAGCGTGTCGGATGAGGCAGGCATAGGCGATAACCTAGCACGGAGGGGCTTCGGCCAGAAGGCCATGGCACATTCTCGAGACTCCCGGCGCCTCGGCTAGACGGTCTTTCGCCTTCGCGGAGGCCGCACGACGGCCACGGGACGGCGCGCGACATAAATCAGACGCAGGGCGGTGCCGCCCACGACCCACTCGCTCAATGTGTCGCGGCCCTCGCTTCCGATCACCACGAGGTCGGCTTTCAACCGGTCGGCCTCTCGAGAGATCGTCTCCGGGATCGGGTGCCGGTTCGGAGCCACCAGGTGGAACCGGGCCCGAACCGGATAGTGGCGGAGTTTCTGCGCCGCCTCGTCCAGGACTCTTCGCGCCTTCCGGTGAGCCTCCTGCTTCGTCGCGGCCGCTCGAGGCGGGGTCTCGGCCGGCGGGCCCGGCTGTAGGGCGAGCTGCGGGTTCTCGACGGTGATGATGGTCAGCTCGGTCGATTCATTCCGTGCTGCCAGCCGCGCGGCGAACTTGAGCGCCGCCACGCCTCCGCGAGAGCCGTCGGTTGCGACAACGATCTTCATCGGGCTTCTCCTTCGCGTGTCGGGCAACTCGGCCGCACACCGAACCACTCCGCAATTCATGGCAGCCTTGCGGAGCCCGGGAATGATGCATTCGCATCACCACCCGGAATTGGGCCGCATCGCGCCCCCGAGCGGACTGGGAGACCTACCGGCGTTTCCTGCGGGCCACGTGCACGACCGTCACCGGCCGATGGGCCAGGTGTAGAAGACGCTGGGAGACACTCCCCAGGGC
>JBOGJN010000499.1:0-1531 GCA_050745445.1 Thermoanaerobaculia bacterium | reverse complement strand
CTCCCACCCTGAATCACGACCAAAGACGACCACGGCGCCTCCCACCCCTCGTCTCGCAGCTTGGCCGCCAACCGCTCCACCGTCGGCGCCTCGAACAGAGTAGCGAGCGGCAGATTGCGCCCGAACGCCTTCTCGATGTCGGCAAACAGACGCACCGCAAGCAGAGAGTGGCCGCCGAGCTCGAAAAAGTTGTCCCGAACGCCGACGGACCGGACTCCAAGGACCTCCTCCCAGATCTTCAACAGGGCAAGCTGGAGAGTGTCCCGCGGCAAGGATCCTCCGTGTCCGGCCTCGGCCCGCTCGAGGCCCGGCTGCGGCAGCGCGCGCCAGTCCACCTTTCCGTTGGGCGTAAGCGGAAGAGCGTCGAGGAAGACGAGGACGGGCGGGACCATGTAGTCGGGCAGCGTCTCTTTGAGAAATGTTCGCAGCTCCGACACCGACGGAGGCCGCTCGCCGCGCGCCACGACGTAGGCGGTCAGACGCTTGTCGCCCGGGACGTCTTCGCGCGCGACGACCACACTCTCGGCAACAGAGGGGTGCTGCGCAAGGGCAGACTCGACCTCGCCCGGCTCTATCCGGTAGCCCCGGATCTTGACTTGGTCGTCGATCCGTCCCAGGTATTCCAGGTTGCCGTCCGGAAGGTAGCGCGCGAGGTCTCCCGTCTTGTAGAGGCGAGCGCCGGGCCCCGAATGGAAGGGGTTGGAGACGAACCTCTCTGCTGTTAGATCCGGCCGTTTCCAGTAGCCGCGGGCCACCCCGTCGCCCCCGATGTACAGCTCGCCGGCAACGCCGATCGGTGCCGGCTGTAGGAACCGGTCGAGCACATAGAGCTGCGTGTTCGCGATCGGCCTGCCGATGGGAACGGTCCCTGAGCGGGATTCGCGGTATGGCCCCTGGGGGGCTTCGTATACGCAGCATCCCACCACGGTCTCCGTCGGCCCGTATTCGTTGATCAGGCGGGTCTCCCGGGCGTGCGTCCGCCAAAACGCAAGGCTCTCCTCCCGTAAGGCGTCGCCGCCGATGATGAACGCTCGTGCCCTCCCGGCGGCTTCCGACTCGGGCAAGACATGGCTCAGCAACTCCAGGTGCGCCGGCGTGATCTTGACCAGGCTGTATCCGCCCTCCCGCCGCAAGGCCTTGGCGAGAGATTCGATTCCGGCCCCTTCCGGCAGCATCTCCACTCGACGCCCGGTCAGGAGGGGCGGGAAGAGACTCGTGACGGTCAGATCAAATCCGATGGAGGAGTGAACCGGAGACCCGCGCCCTTCGGAGACGGCGTAGGCTTTCGTGCACCAGGTCAGATAGTTGACGAGTCCTTGATGCCGGATCATCACCCCTTTGGGGGCGCCGGTAGAACCCGACGTATAGATGACGTATGCGAGGTTGTCCGCGGTCGCCTGGCCGGGCGGGTTCTCCCCGCTTTCCCGAGCGATCGCCGGCCAGTCCGCGTCCAGACACACCCGCTCCGCGGCCCCCTCCGGAAGACTCTCCAGAAGACGCTGCTGCGTCAGCACCACCCGCGCCGCCGTGT
>JBOGJN010000498.1:0-21274 GCA_050745445.1 Thermoanaerobaculia bacterium | reverse complement strand
GGTTACCACGATTCAGCTGCGAGATCCGCCGACGTCAGGGACGCCCTTGCGTACGCAGCCGATTGTGTCGAGGGCTCGACCGGCGGGGTCTGCGGGCTTGCGCCGCGTTGCCAATTGTGGTACGGTTCAGCGTACGTTTACAAGTACGTGAGCTAGACAATGACACAGACTCTCTCAATCATAGAGGCGCGGGCGAAGCTGACGGCTCTGCCGGAGGAATTCGAACGCAACCCGGAAACGGGGACGATCACGGTCACCCGGCGCGGAAAGCCTGTCCTGGCGGTGATGCCATGGGACCTTTACGATTCCCTGATCGAAACGATCGAGATCCTGGGCGATGAGGAACTGATGAAGTCTCTTCGCAAGAGCCTGCAGGACGCCAAAAAGGGCCGAACCTATACCATCGCGGAGGTCCGCAAGAGCCTGGGCTTGTAGCCCGTGTCCTCGCCGCGTTTCCAGGTTCTCTGGACCGCTCAGGCCCGGAAGATGCTGGAGGGTGTGTCGGACAGACGTATCCAAGACCAGCTTCTCAAGCGGTCGAAACAGCTCGAGTCAGAACCGGAGAAGCAGGGAAAGCCGTTGCTCGGTGAGTTGTCCGCATTTCGAAGTCTCCGCGCGGTGGGTCAGCGATACCGCATCATTTACAAGGTGGAGCGGAATCGGGTCATCGTACTGATCGTTGGGGTTGGCATCAGAAGGGAAGGAAGCTCCCGGGACATTTACGCGCTTGCCCGCAAGCTCCTCAAGGCACGGCTCCTCGGCTAGCCCGAGCCCCGAACCAAGGCGGCCCCGGGACAGATGCCGTCCGATCGGCAGGCTCCCGCCCCGTACCTGGAGTGTCGGCCCGCCTTCGCCCAGGCTTCCTCCTCCGCCAAGTCGCCGACGCGCCAAGGCCGCTATGGCGACGGTGCGGCTTCGGCGGGCAGGCCCAAGCCCTCTTCAGCCGGCAGAAGGAGAGGACGGGCGGTGTTTGGGCTTTCGGCGAGCCACGGATCCTCGGGTCCTTCACGGGCGAGCGTTAGAGTCTGCGCACGAGACGATGGCTCCCGCTCCAGAGACCTTCCCACACGCGATTCTCCTGACGGGGCCGCCGGGCGTCGGGAAGACCACGGTCGTCCGCCGCGTGGCGGAAGGACTGGCGGGCAGAAGGGTCCGGGGCTTCACAACCGAAGAGATCCGTGAGGGCCGGGCGCGGGTCGGCTTTCGCCTGAAGACTTTCGACGGTCGCTCGTTCGTGTTCGCGCGGGCCGGGGCCCATTCACCTCATCGGGTCGGCAGGTACGGCGTCGATGTCGCCGCGCTCGATGCGATCGCGGAGTCGGTTCTCTCCCTCTCCGACGCGGTAGAGGTCTACGTGATGACGAGATCGGGAAGATGGAGTGTCTTTCGGCGCGGTTCGTCGAGGCGGCAACGGCGCTTCTCGATTCGCGCAAGCCCGTGGTCGCGACCATTGCCTCCCGTGGAGGTGGCTTAATTGAGGGCGCGAAACGCCGGCCGGACGTCGCGCTCTGGCAGGTCACGCGCGGAAACCGGGACGCGCTCCCGGCGAGGGTCCTCGCCTGGCTTCCATTGCGGGAGAGGCCGCGGGCGGAGCCGTAACGGACGCGACTCGCTCGAAGCTCCGGCGTAAGCTTGCTCGCGTGGCGGACCAGCAGCGCGCTGGCCCTCGAGCCTTCCGGCCTTCAGACCCGCTTCTCGGCTGAGAGACGGGTTCGGCCAATTCCTTGGAGCCAGAGCGTATCGCGCCGTCTCAAGCCGCCAGAGGCCGGCAGTCACCGCAGGGATGGTAGCCGGCCGCCACGGCCTCGCGCTCGGAGTGGAACGCCACCTTGTTCGAGACCACCAGCGTCTCGATCCCGCCGCACGTCGGATAGCAGTAGTGGCGCTGCTCCTGGTTGCCGAGGTAGCGCACACCCGAGGCCGCCAGCTTCTCGAGCGTCTCGGGCTGCGCTCCCTCGATCTCGAGCAGTGTCCGCTTGTTGCGGGAACCGCCCATCGAGTACTTGCCGATGTGCCCGTCCGCGCGCACGACGCGATGACAGGGGATCAGGAGCGGCACCGGGTTTTTCGCGAGCGCCGATCCGACTGCCCGCACGGCTTCCGAGTGGCCGATCTCCTTTGCGATCCAACTGTACGGGCGCACCTCACCGTCGGGAATCTCGAGCGCTTTCAGGAGCACGGCACGCTCGAATTCCGAAAGACCCCGCAGGTCATAGCGGAGTCTGCGGCGCTCCCGGCTCTTCAGGTTCCGCACCAGCATCCGCACGCGCGCGGGCGGGGGCGACTTTTCGCGTCGCACCGTTCGACCGTAGCTCCGGTAAAAGGCCCGCTCGAACTGCTCGGCCGACCTGGCCCGCGAGACCATCGAGATGCCGGCCTTGCTGTGCCCCACATAGACCGGGCCGAGGGGAGACTCGAGACGCCAGTAACTGTCGGACAACCCCACTCCCGCCAGTACGGCGGGCAAAAGAGACGCGGGGGCCTTGACTCTCCCCGCCGCCCGAAGCGCCCGGGAAAGCTCGAAGGTGTCGCTCAAGGTCTTTTCAATTTGCGTCATGGATCACCTCTTCAGACGCCGGGACGCGGAGACCGCGGTCCGCAGCGCGTTGACGGCGCGGTGCAAGTTGGATTTGGTGGTTCCGAGAGGCTGCTTGAGGATCTCGGCAACCTCTTCGACGCGCAACCCCTCGACGTACCGCAGGATGATCGCGGTTCTGTAACGGTCGGGCAGCTGCGCGACGAGCGAAGCGAGATCCGCCCTCTCCCGTTTTCTCTCGAGGCGGGAGTCGGGGCGCTTGGAGTCGTCCTCCGCCTCCCAGGCGCCGCGGCCGTTGCCACCCGGATCGGCGGTGCTGAGCGAGACCAGGCTGTGGCGCTTCTTGCGCCAGCGGTTGCGCGCGACGTTCAGGGCGACGCGGTAGAGCCAGGCCTTCAACCGCATCCGCTGGATCCGCTCTGCCGGGTAACGCTTCAAGGCTCGGTACGCCCGCACGAAAGCGTCCTGGGCCACCTCCTCGGCGTCTTCGTTGTTTCCGGTCAATTTCAGGGCGAAACTGAAAAGGCGGTCCTGATACTGCCTGACCAGGGATTCGTAGTTGCCGTCGAGGTCGCTTGCGAGCGCCGCTTCGAGGGCCTCCTCCTGAGACTTTCCGGTATCGTTCATCCCCACCCCCGGATCGGCTATCGCCCATCCCGGCTCGTGTCGTGTCTGCCCCGGGGCCCCTCCCGAGCATCGAGTCTGTGGAGCGATCGTACTCATGGTTGCTTGTTTCCACTGATAAAACACCCCAAAAACACGGAAGGTTGCGCCGGGCCGCGGCGCCGGCCGGCCGAAAGACTTGCGACAGAAAGTGTCGGAAAGGGCCGCACCGGGTGGGCGACTGCCTGTCAGTCGAAAGGGGTGCCGAGCCTAAAGCTCTGATGGCGCACGGAGTTGCCGCCACAGGCCCGTGGTGTTTGCCTTGCTTTCTTCCAGACTGGTGCGAATCCAACTGATCCTCCGGGGTCCGGCCGATCCAGAGCAGAAGCTCTCGGGCGGAGAGGTCTGTCTCCGGGAGATCCTGGAAGGCGATGCCGAGTTTCTAGAAGCGATCACGTTTCGCTTGAACGAGATCGTCACGAAGCCGAAGGGCCGGTTCGTCATTTCGTACCTGCCCGGAGTCCCCGGCGCCCGCCGTCCGCCCCGGACCCTGTAGGTTTCCGGCGAATCGGCCTCTCGAGCGGTACCGCCCAGACCGTTGTCCGGCTCACCGGGCCGGATTTTTTACTTTAGCCGTATCCAGATCGTTTCGTGCTCGGCTTCGAGCTTCACACGATCCGGTTGGATCTCTGCCACGGTGAAACCCTCGATCACGGCGCCGATCTCGACGACTCTGCCGTTGATGAGGGCCACCGGGTGCGTTTCCGAGTAGGCGATGCCGCCCAGCTCGATCTTTCTGGCGCTCGGGGTGCTGAACTGCCCGATGAAGATCCGGTCTTCCCTCGAGGTTGTTGTTCGGTCTTGGGTCGGAGGCCGTAGACCGCCGCTGCCGGGCGGGTTCGACGCATCGGGAGCCTCGAGGGTCAAGACGGTAGACCGATCTCGCGTCCGGGACGGGCGCTGAGGCTTCTCCTCCCGTGGGACGGCCGGCGCCCTCGCCCTCGCTGGAGGCGGCACGAAGATTTCCGGAAGAGGGCCGGTGGGCGAGACGGCCGCGTTCGCCGGCGGGGAAGCGAGTCCTCCGGCCGGGCCAGCCGACGGCCCGGCGACCGCAGAAGATCTCTTCGCAACGCCAGGGGTCTTGCCCGGTGTACGGCCGACCAGACGAAACACGCCGGCGGCGAGTATGCCGAGAACGACTGCTCCGGAGAGAACTTGCCGCAGCCGCCGGCGCCTGGCCCTTTGGCGATCGGGCAGCGGCGTCGGAGCCCACGGCCGCGCGGCCAGAGATAGACCCGCGTTTTGTTGCGCTGCCTGCGCTCTTTTGAGGGCCTGGTCGATCAGGCTCATACCCGGCCTTCGAGCTCCCGGATGGCCTGGTGAACCGAGCGGACGTTCAGCTGGTCGGTTTCGTTGACGAACCCGTAGAGGAGCGCCTTGTCGCAAACCGCGTTGATGAGGCGTGGCACGCCGTGCGAGTAGCGATGGATCGCCCACAGGGCCCAGGAGGTGAAGATGGGCTGGCCGCTCGCGCCGGCAACCCGCAGGCGGTGCGCGATGTAGCGTTTGGCCTCTTCCCGGGAGAGAGGCATCAGATGAAACCGCACGGTGATGCGCTGGCGCAGCTGCCGGAGGCCGGTCTCGTTCAGTTTGTCCCGGAGTTCCGGCTGGCCGATGAGCACGATCTGCAAGAGCTTCCTCTGGTCGGTCTCCAGGTTCGAGAGCAGACGGACCTGCTCCAAAAGCTCGGCGTCCAGATCCTGGGCCTCGTCGATCAAAAGCACGACGTCGTCGCCCCGAGAGGCCTGTTCGAGGAGGAAGTGGTTCAGGGCGTCCAACGACGCCACGCGGTCGAGCTTCTTTGGCCGCAGGCCGAGTTCGATCAGGATCCCCCGTAGCAGCTGCGCGCTGGTCAACGACGGGTTCAGGATGAGGGCAGTCCTGTAGGAGGGCCCGAGCTGCTGAAGGATCGCCCGGCAGATGGTCGTCTTGCCGGCTCCGACCTCGCCGGTAATCTGGATGAACCCCTTGCGCTCTCGGATTCCGAACAGGATGTGGTTGAACGCCTCGCGGTGCTGATCGGAGAAGAAGAGGAAGCGCGGATCGGGAGTGAGGTTGAACGGGGCCTCCCGGAAGCCGTAGAACTCGTTGTAGAGGGCGGGGGAGGGAGCAGCGAGGATTTCCGTTTGGCTCTCCACGACGCTCGCCTAAGCCGTTACCAGACGCCGGCGCTTCTCGATTGCGGAGGCGATCCGCCCGGCATGATCGCGGCTGTTCTCGATGAAGATCCGGCCGATCTCGGTTCCTCCGAGGATCGCCCCCGCAAGGTACAGATTGGGCACATTCGACTCCAGCGTTTCGGGGTCATGCGCGGGGACCTTCCGCTCTCCCTCGAGCCGCACGCCGCAGCGCTCGAACAGGGCGAAGTCGGCCTCGTAGCCGATCAACGGGAAGACCGCATCTGCGGGAATCGCCTCTTCTCCCGCGGGGGTGAGAACCCGCACAACGTCGGGTGTGATTTCGAGCACGCGCGTCTGGAAGAGCGCTCGGATCTTGCCCGCCCGGATCCGGTTCTCCAGATCGGGCTTGATCCAGTACTTGACGCGCTCGGAGATTGCGGCGCCGCGCACGACGAGCGTGACCCGTGCTCCATGCCGGTAGAGGTCCAGCGCCGCTTCTGCGGCGGAGTTTTTCCCTCCCACCACGACGACATTGCGCTCGTGGAAGGGAAAGGCGGAGACAAAGCGGGAATGGACATGGGGAAGATCTTCGCCAGCCACTCCGAGCTTCTTCGGGTTGTGGAAGAAGCCGGTCGCCAGCACCGCAGCCGGCGCCGAGAAGGCAACCGGGCCTTTGCGGCCCGACGCCGAAATCTCAAGCCTCTCGGCCCTTGCCGACGCTCCGGCGGGGCCTCGGGGCCGAATGGCGCCAATCCGGGTCTCGGGAATCACGTGCACGCCGAATTTCTCCGCGATCCCTCTGTAATACGCGAGCGCCTCCAGGCGCGTTGGGTGCGCCTCGGGGACGGGAAAGGGGACTCCGGCGATGTCCAGGAGATCGCGGGTCGAATACCAGCGCATCTCTTCGGGGAAGTGGTAGATCGAGTCGAGGATGCTGCCCTGGTCGTAGCAGACTGCGGTGATGCCGCGGTTGCCGAGCTCCACGGCGCAGGCCAGACCCGTCGGCCCGGCCCCGACGATGGCGACGGGTTCGACCACGGAGCCATTCTATTCGGTCGGTGCGGAGCGGGCCGGCTCCCGGGCGGGAGGCGAGCGAGGCCGTCTGTGGTTCTTAGAGAGAGCGAATACGCACAGAGCCTCCGCTGGTGCGCAGCCGCAACGTCTCGCCTCCCTTGCCGAGGCTTCCCCGCAGCTCGCCCCGGGAGACTTCGCCCGAGACTCGCAGCGGCAGATCGGTCTTGACCGAGTTCCCGGAGGCATCGATCGTTAAGTCCACCTCGGGGTCGAGCGAGACCGCGATCCCTCCGCCCGAGCTCTCGAGCGACCCGCCCCGGGCATTGCCCCGTGTGAGGGAGGCCTCGATGCCCCCTCCCGAGGTGTCGGCTTCCACGCGTCCGCCTGCCGCTTCGATCTCGATCGAGCCGCCGGAGGTGTGTGCCTTGAGATTCCCGGTCACCCGGCGCAGAGAGATTCCCCCGCCCGAGGTGTCGGCGTCCACCGGCCCGTCGAGGTCGGTCCCGTCGATCGAGCCGCCGGAGGTCTCCACTCTCACGCGCCCCCGGATCTTCGCCAGCAGCACGCCGCCCCCGGAGGTGTATCCGTCCAGGTCGCCGACGAGGTCGCGGACGTCAATTGAGCCGCCGGAGGTGCGCAGTTTCGCTTCGGAGCGGATCGCCGCGACCGAGATCCCGCCGCCCGAGGTATCGATATCGAGAGATGTCTCGTTGGGAACCTGGATTTCGAAGCGGATCCGGTGGCCCGACCAGCCAAAGAAGCGGTGCTTGCGCCTGCCAATGACGCGTACGGAGCGCGCACCTTCCTCGAACCGGAGGGTCAGCAGCTCTTCGAGGTCCCGTCCCCTCGACGTCACGATGACTCGGGCGTCGGGGCTGCCGGAACCGGTGACCGAGACGGTCCCCAGTTCGGTGTCCACGGACAGCCGGCCTCCCGGTTCGAGCTTCAAGGTTTTCTCGACGCGCGATTCCGCGCATATGGCTGTCGCGGCGGCCAGACCAAGTGTGACAAAAAGACACGAGAGAAGACGACGAATCATGAGAGCACCCTCCCTCTGTCTCTCTTAGACGCCGCGGGCGCCGAGTTGTTCTAGGAAATCGTCGCCAGGAACTCGTCCAGCAGACGGTTGAACTCCTCGGGGCGATCCATCATGAGCCAGTGGCTGACGCCCTTCATCACCCGGACCGGAATGCCCGGAAGGCAACGGTGGATGGCGAGCGGATTGTCGGCCAAATAGGAGGCAATTGAGAGCCGCGGGCCGCCGAAGTGTTCGAGGGCAGGGCCCGGACGAAAGCGGTAGAGGCTCATCGTCGCTCCGACGAAGACTTCGCGGGGTGTGGACCGGAGCGAGCGCATCACGGCCGCCTTCGTCTCGGCCATGGCGTTGGCCAGGATGCTCTCGAACCATTTCTGCGTGAACTGCTCGTAACTTCCGGCGTCGAGGCCGCGCCGGAGAGTTTCGATTTCTCCCGGCGGGGTCAGCGAGAGGTCGCCCGCCGAATCTGCGAAGAGCAGGCCGGCCAGTCGCTCGGGATGCTTGCCTGCGTAGGCGCAGATGACCGCGCCACCGTAGCTGTGCCCCACGAGAAAGAAGCGATGAATCTCGAGCGCGTTTACGACCGCGGTCACGTCTTGGGAGAAGCCTTCCACGGAGTAGTCGGCGCTTGTGGCGGGCGCCGACTCGCCCATCCCGCGGAGATCGAAGGCCACGGCCCGCCGGCTTCCGCGCAGATGCGCCAGTTGCGCCGCCCACTGCGTACGGTTTGCTCCGTTGCCGTGCACGAAGACGACGGGCGGGTCGCCGCTGCCTCCGTCGTCCACACGTAGCCGGCCCTGCGGCCCTTCCACCCACCCCGGGCCCGGGCGCCGCCGATCGGAAGCTGACAACGCAGCGGGCCTGCCCGATGCCCCGCGGCCGGCACCGAGCAGAATACCGAGGATCGACACAACGAGTTGCGACGCGGTCCGGATGGTCGTTGCCATCCCTCGACCCCTCCTCTTGTTTCGTTTCGGGACTCCTCTGCGGACGCGCTGACGCAGGATACGCCGTGTTGGCCCTTTCGGGGATCTCTCGGAGGCGCCGGCCCTCCTTGCGAACACTCTCCGGGTCTCCGCTGGGCCGGGCGGCGATGGGCGTGGTGGCCCTGGGTCTTGCTGATTACGGCTTCTATATGTGCGTCCTGGTGGTTTTCAACCGTCCGGGATAGACGCACGCGGCAAAAGGCGGCAAAATGTGCGTTGTCGGCAAGCGGGACCCGTTTGGCGTCCCGGCTACCGGCGGTGGGGAGTCAATCGTGCGGCAGTTGTACGACGTGAAGGTCGAGAGAGAGAGTCTGATCAGGCAGGACATGGGGTCCAAGAGCACACGCTGCCGGGTGCAGCTGGTCGGGCTCGTGGATGATCGTTGGCGGCAGGCTTACCGGCTGCTTCAGATGGACGCGACAGATCTGTTTCGTTATCGCCTGGAGCTCGGCACCGACACGATCGCCTTCCAGTCCCAGGCGGACAGCACCGCCGATCTCATGCTCGACCGGTTGGAGGCCTTCATCGGCAGCGTCAACGTCCGGGCCTCGACGCTCGACACGTAGCCCGCAGGTCTCTCTGCCGGCGCCAAGGGCTGGAAGGTGCGGATCTCCCCCGCCCGCCGTTGCGAAACCCGTCAGGCACAGTCGGCGGGACTGACGGTTTTCGTCGGAAGCGGGTCGACGCGCCTGCCGATTATTCGGCGCAACAGGCACTTACGGATTTGGCCTCCAATTTGCGAGGGGATCTCTTGGACCTGGACAACTTGCGCCCGCGGAGGCGGCGCAGGGCGGAGGTCTTGAGAGGCGCGGATGACGGAAACGGCGGAAACGGTCAGAGTCTACGATGTGGCCGTCGACCACGGAACCCTCAAGGGAAAGACACTCGGGTCGCAGGGGACCCGGTACTCGGTGGCCCTCAAGGGGGCCGTGGACGACCGGTGGGCCCGCTCCTATCGTCTGATCCAGATGGACTCGACGGGGTTCTTTCGATTCCGTTTCGATCTCGGGAACCAAACGGTTTCCTTCACGGCGAGGGCGGACGACGGGGCCGAAGAGGTCATCTCGCTGCTTGAGCGCCTGGACGCCCTGGTCAAGCTGGTCAACCGCAGCGCGTCCCTGTGGACGTCGGGTCAAGAGGAGCCGGCGGGCAGCGGCCTCTGATTCGGAACAAGACGAAGCTTCGAGCCGCCTCAGCCGTTTCTTCGAGCGAACTCCTTCATGAAGGAGACGAGCGTCTCGACACCCTTTCTCGGGAAGGCGTTGTAGATCGAGGCGCGGATGCCTCCCACGGAGCGATGACCCTTTAGGCCGTCCAGCCCCGCCTTCGTCGCCTCCGCCACGAACTGCTTTTCGAGGTCTTCGGTCGGGAGGCGGAACGTGACGTTCATGTGGGAGCGGCTGTCGGGTCTGGCGTGCGGGCGGTAGAAGCCGCCCGATCCGTCGATCGCGTCGTAGAGGATCCGGGCCTTCTCCTCGTTCTTTCTTCCGATCGCCTCCAGGCCGCCTTGCTCGAGCATCCATTTCGCCACGAGCCGCATGATGTAGATCCCGAAGACCGGAGGCGTGTTGTAGAGCGACTTGTCCTTGGCGTGGGTGTTGTAGTCGAGCATGGTCGGAAGGTTCTTGGGGCTTCTGGCGAGCAGATCCTCCCGGAGAACGACGAGCGTTACGCCGGAGGGTCCGAGGTTCTTCTGGGCGCCGGCATAAATCAGGGCGTACTTCTCGACCTCGATCGGCCGGCTGAAGATGTCCGAGGAGGCGTCGGCGATGAGTGGAACGCCTCCCGTCTCGGGCTCGCGTTTCCACTCGGTGCCGAAGATCGTATTGTTGGTCGTGAAGTGCACGTATGCCGCGCCGGGGTCGAGCTTGAGCTCGCTCTGGGAGGGAACGCGGGCGAAGTTTTCCGACTCGGTCGTGGCGGCGATCTGGATGGTCCCCACCTTCTGCGCCTCCTTGACGGCTTTTTTCGACCAGGAGCCGGTCACGATGTAGTCGGCCTTCCCGCCCGGAGGGAGGATGTTCATCGGCACCATGGAGAACTGAAGCGAGGCCCCTCCCTGCAGAAAGAGGACCTGGTAGTTGCCAGGGATGCCCGCGAGCCTGCGGATGTCCGCCTCGCATCCCTGGATCACCGTTTCGAAGGTCTTGGACCGGTGGCTGATCTCGAGGATCGACATACCCACCGCCGGCAGGGCCAGCAGATCCCTCTGGGCTTCCTCGAGGACGGGCTCTGGCAGGACGGCCGGTCCGGCGGCAAAGTTGAAGATGCGGGTCGTCATCGTCTCCTCCCGAGAGGAGCCGAGTATAGAGAATCGAGGGCGCGGCCGGGATCGGACGGGGCTTGTCGTTAGAATGCGCCCCCATGCGGACGAGACGAACGGGAACGGCCCTCGGGTTTCTGATTGCGGCGAGCGTCTTCGCTTCCTCCGACACCCCGGAGCCGGGCACGCGGGAGGCGATCGCCGCAGCGACGACGGAGCCGCGCTTCCTGTCTCCCTGGGTCGCGGATCTGCCGGCCTCGCCGGCGGTCCCCTCGCCGACGCGCTTTCTCGGTCACATCGCCGGGGCGCCGGGCGAGCTGACCCGGACGGAGAAGATCTACGCGTACTACCGCGCGCTCGACGCGGCGAGCGCGCGCGTCCGCGTCGAGGCGATCGGAAAGAGCGAAGAAGGCCGCGACATGCTGCTGGTCATCGTCGGGGAAGAGAGCGCTCTGGACGGCCTCGACGCGCAGCGCGCGGACATGGCGGCGCTGGCCGACCCGCGGCGGACCGACGAAGCGGCGATGGAGAAGATCGCCACCCGCGCGCGCCCCTTCTACTGGCTCCAGGGCGGCCTCCACTCGACCGAGACGGGCAGCCCCGAGATGCTGATGGAGCTCGCCTACCGGCTCGCCGTCTCGGAAGAGCCGGGGATCCAGCAGATTCGAGAGAAGCTCGTCGTGCTCATCAACCCGGTGGCCGAGCCCGACGGCCGGGACCGCGCCGTGGACTGGTTCTACCGTCACCTGAAGGGCAAGACCGACTACGAGAACCTGCCGCCGATCGATCCTCCCTACTGGGGCAAGTACGTCTATCACGACAACAACCGTGACCTGATCCAGCGCAAGCTCGCGCTAACAAGGGCCTCCGAGGACGCGTTCCTGAAGTGGCACCCGATCGTCTTCCACGACCTGCACGAGTCGATTCCGCTGCTGTCGATCTGGACGGGCACGGGGCCCTACAACACGCAGCTCGACCCGATCACGACGAGCGAGTGGCACGCGATCGCCTTCCACGAGGTGACCGAGCTGACCGCGCTCGGGATGCCGGGCGTCTGGACGTGGGGGTTCGGGGAAGGGTTCTCCCAGATCTACGCCGATTCCGTGGCGACCGTGCACAACGCGATCGGGCGCGGCTACGAGACCTTCGGAAACGGCACGGCGGAGACCGTCGAGCGGGTGCTCGAGCCGGACGAGGAGGAGTACACGGGCAAACCCGTGACCGAGCCCGACTGGTACCGGCCGCTCCCGCCGCCCAGGAAGTTCCGCTGGTCGCTTCGGGACAACACCAACTACATGGAGACCGGCGTGCTCGCGGCGCTCGACTACACGGCCCGCAACGGCTCCGGGATGATGCGCAACTTCTGGCGGCGCGGCCGCAACTCTGTCCGGCGCGGGGAGACCGAGAAGCCCTACGCGATCGCTGTGCCCGAGGCGCAGAAGGACCGCGGCCGCCTTGCCGCGATGATCGATCTGCTCCGCGCCCACGGGATCGAGGTCGGCCGCGCGAAGGCCGCGTTCAAAGTGGCGGAGGGAAGCTTCCCGGTGGGGACGTTTCTGGTCCGGATGGATCAGCCCTACCGCGGCTACGCGCTCGACCTTCTGACGCCGCAGAAGTATCCGGCCGACAAGGCGCCCTACCCGCCCTACGACGACGTCGCGTGGGCCCTGCCGCAGACCCTCGGGGTCGAAGTGAAGACGATCGAGGATGCCGCGGTCCGGCAGGTCGCGGTCGAACCGGTTTCCGCGCCCGTCACGTTTCCGGGGCGCGTCGACGGGAAGGGGCCGGTCTATCTGCTCGCCGACACCGGGCAGGACGCGCTTCTCGAGGCCCGGGTACGCCTGGGAGGCTTCCGTCTCGAAGCCGCCGAGAAGCCCTTTTCCTCGGTAGGCCGGGACTTCCCGGCCGGCTCCTGGGTCATCCCCGCGCAGCCGGGGCTGCCGGCGGAGCTCGAGAAGACGGCCGCGGACCTCGGCCTCGATTTCTTCTCGGCGGCCTCGGCGCCGCCGGTTTCACGCCACGCGATCGAGTTTCCGCGCCTGGCGGTTCTCCAGACCTGGAACGAAACGCAGTCGGCGGGCTGGGTCCGGATGATCTTCGACGAGCGGAAGATCCCGTACACGCTGATCATGGACGAGGACGTGCGGCGCGGCGGCCTCGCGAAGCGCTTCGACGTGATCCTCTTTCCGAATACCGGCGACAACCTCAAGGGGATCGTCAACGGCATCGATCCGAAGTTCTCGCCGCTTTCCTACACGCGGACCGACGCGTTTCCGTCCCTCGGATCTCCGACCTCGAGCGAGGACATCACCGGCGGGCTCACCTGGAAGGGCGTCGGGAACCTCGAGGAGTTCGTCCGGGGGGGAGGCCTCTTCGTGACGCTCGGGGGCGCCTCGACGCTGCCCCTGGACGGCGGAATCGTCCGCGAGGTCTCGCGGGCTTCGGGAAAGGCCTGGACACCGGGAAGCGAGCTGACCGCCCGGTTCCGGCGGCCCGACCATCCGATCGCCTACGGATATGCCGAAACGACTTCGGTCTTCCGGGAAGACAACACCGTCTACCGCGTGCGCCGTCCCCGCGAAGGGTGGATCGTGCTGCAGTGGGGAGCGCGCATTCCGAAGGAAGACGACGACGTGTCGGCGGAGAAGAAGAAGGTCAAGCCGGATGAAGAGCCGGCTCTGGTCGTCAGCGGCGGCATCAAGGGGGGAGAGGACCTGGTCGGCAAGCCCGCGATCCTCGACGTGCCGGTCGGCAAGGGGCGGGTCGTGGCCTTCGACTTCGACCCGATCCACCGCTACATGACGCGGTCGGACTTCCGGCTGGTCTGGAACGCCCTGCTGAACTGGAACGACCTGCCGCCGACTCCGGCTAAAGCGGAAGCACCGCCAGCTCGATGATGTCCGGCGTTGAGCGGCGCATGGCTTCCAGGGTCTCGGGCGAGGGCGCCTGGTTCAGATGAATCCGGGCGACGGCCGCCTTCGCGCCGTCGAAGACGATGTTCTCGGTCTCCTGGACGTTGATACCGGCCTCCTTGATGCGGTCGAAGACCGCGGCGAGAACGCCCACCCGGTCGTAGTGGCGCACGACGAGCAGGTGCGTCGCCGGCGACTTCTTCGTCAGGTTGACGACGTTGGGCGGCCGGCCGGTGTCCCGGAACTCGCGGACGATGCGGACGGTCTCGGCCGCGATCGCCTCCTGGGCCTGCTCCGTCGATGCGCCGATGTGGTGCGTTCCGATGACGCCGGGAAGCTGGAAGATCGGGTCGGTCACCTCGCCCGTGCCGCCGGAGGGCTCGCCGGCGAAGACGTCGAGGCCCGCGCGGATCCCCTTCTCGCGGATGGCGCGCTCGAGGGCCGGCTGATCGACGACCTCCGCGCGCGACGCGTTGACGAAGAAGGTGCCCGGCTTCATGGCGGCGAAGAACTCCTCGTTGCAGAGACCCTTCGTCTCGGGCTTCAGGGCGAGGTGCACCGAGACGACGTCGGCGCAGGCCGCCACCTCGAGCGGCGCCGCCTTGCGCTCGATGCCGAGCTCGCGGGCCTTCTCGGGAGTCAGCCGGCGGCTCCAGGCCACGACCGGCATTCCGAAGGCGCGGGCGCGCGGGACCATCTCCTTGCCGATGCCGCCCGTGCCGAGCAGTCCCAGCGTCGCCCCGAAGAGGCCGCGGGCCTTGCTGTACTCCTTCTTGTTCCAGACGCCGCGCGAAAGGTCCGCGGCGCCCTCCGCGATGCGGCGGTCGAGCGCCAGGATGAGGCCGAAGGCAAGCTCCGCCACAGCGATCGAGTTCTTCCCGGGGCAGTTGGAGACGTAGATGCCCCGCTCGGAGGCGGCCTCGACGTCGATCGTGTTGTAGCCGGCGCCGGCCCGCACCACGAGCGACAGATGCCCCGCTTCGAGCATGGGCTTGGTGACCTTTGTCGAGCGAACGACGAGCACCTCGGCCCCGCTTCTTCGAATCGCTTCGGTCAGGGTGTCGTCCTTGGCGTCCGGCTCGTAGGCCACGTCGCAACCGGCGGTTTTTAAACCGTCGAGGCCGCTCTTTTCAAATTTGTCCGCGACTAAGACCTTCATCGCAACTGCTCCTATCGGGTCATTGAATCATTGAATCATTGGGTCATTTGAGCCTCAGAAGGCAACCTCTTCTCCTTAGTTTCTGCGGGCCGTGCGCTGCGAGGCTGCGAAAATGGCAAGGAGTTCGTTCGCCTCTCGAAGGGGGATCGCGAGGGTTCTCTCGGGAACAACGCCGGCCTCGCGCAGGAGTTCCATCCAGAAGACCGTCTCATCGATCTCTTCAACGACGATTCCTATCTTTGCAACGAACTCTGCGCGAGATCGCGCCCGGCACACGGCACGATAATTGGCGGCTACAGATGTTCCGGACCTCAGCATTTGGCGCCCGAGAACCCTGGCTTCTTCTGATCGAGGCAGCGAGCGAAAGAGGTGAATCACCTCGAGCGCAAAGCGTTTGCTTCGGAGCTTGAGTTTTTCTGATTCAGGCATGGTCATTTTGCCGATCAGCTCCGCCGCAATGATTCAATGAACCAATGACCCAATGAATCAATCACTTCAGATGATATGAATCAGCAGCCCGTCTCGCAGCTTCGGCTCGAACCAGGTGGACTTGGGGGGCATGATCTCGCCCGTGTCGGAGACGGCCATGACCTCCTCCGGGGAAACGGGGAAAAGGGAGAATGCGACGGCGGCACGACCACTGTCCACCCGGCGCTCGAGCTCGTCGGTTCCACGGATGCCGCCGACGAAGTCGATCCGCTTATCCGTGCGGACGTCCCGGATACCGAGCATCGAATCGAGCACGTGGCGCTGGAACCGATCGGCGTCCAGTGCCTCGATCGGGTTTGAGCCGGAGGGTTTCGGAAGCGTCAGTCCGTACCAGCGCCCGTCCAGATACACGGAGACCTCGCCTTTTCGCGGGGGCGATGGGGGCGCGCCTTCCGAGACGGAAAACTTCGCTTCCAGGGCGGTCAGAAACTCCCGGGGAGAGCGGCCGTTCAGGTCTTTGACGGCACGGTTGTAGGAAAGGATTCGGAGCTGGCCGGCTGGAAAGGCGACCGCGAGAAAGAAGTTGTAGTCCTCGATGCCCCTGTGGCCAGGATTCGCGCACCGTATCTCCACACGAGCGCGGCTGGCACTGGCGGCGCGGTGGTGCCCATCGGCGATGTAGAGAAGGGGCACCGAGCGGAGGGCCTCGACCAGCCGGCGCGTCGTTTCCTCTGAAAGCCGCCAGACCGCGTGGGCGACGCCGTCGGCAGCCGTGAAGTCATAGAGCGGGTCGGGCTTCTTCGCATCGGCGATGAGCTCGTCAATTCCAGCGCGGTCCCGGTAGGTCAGTAAGACCGGTCCCGTCTGCGCCCGCAGCGTCACCATGTGGCGGGTTCGATCGTCCTCCTTGTCCTTGCGGGTCTTCTCATGCTTGCGGATGACGTCGGTGTCGTACTCGTCCAGCGAAAAAGAGCCCGCGAGTCCCGTCTGCTCGTGGTTGCGCAGGCTCTGGCGGTAGACGTAGAGCAGCGGTGTGTCCTCGCGTGAGAGCGGGGCCTCGCGTTTGAGTCTCTCGAAGTTCTCCGCGGCCTTTCGGTAGACGGCATCGGCGTAAGCGTCGGTCCCGTCGGGCAGGTCGATCTCGGCGCGCGACACATGGAGAAAACTCCATGGGTTTCCACTGGCCAGATCCCGCGCCTCTGCCGTCGAGACGACGTCGTAGGGAACGGCGGAGACCGCCGCGGCTCGCTCGGCGGGCGGTCGCAGGGCGCGGAAGGGACGGATCGTCGCCATCCACCCGGATTCTACGGGATCGGTACGCCAACCACGTGCCCGACGACCGGGGGCCGCCCACGCCGCCCAAGGCTGCTCGGGTGAGGGGTTGGCTTACGACAAGTTTTTCGGCTCGAAGTAGATCTTCCGAATCCTCTCCGCCACCGTGATCCGCCCCGGAGCGATCTCGACTCGCTCAATCGGATCCCCCGCGCCGACGACTCCCTCTTGGAGCACGCGCAGATAGAAGCCGAGTCGGCGGCTCTCGAGAAATGACTTGATGAATCGGGCCGATCCGACTTTCAGACCCAGCTTGAAGCAGGGGGAACGGGGCTGTGTCACCTGCACCACGGCCGTGCCGACCCGAAAGGTGTCGCCGATGTGAACGGTGTCCTCCCGAAACCCCTCCGTCGTGAAGTTCTCGCCGAAGAACCCGGCCAAGAGATCCCGCCCGAGAAACCTTTTCCAGTACGGGTAGTGCTCGGAGGGGTAGAGGTACACGGCCTTTTCCGCTCCGCCGTGATACCGGCGGTCCGCCTGGATGTCACCCTCGAGCGAAAGCTCTCGAAGCCGCACCCGGCCCGCTGCGGGCTGCTTGAAAATGCCCGTCGGGACGACCCGGCCGCGGGACTCGAAGGTCCTCGGAACCGCGAGATTGACGGAAAGAAGTCTGCCTCGCATCCGCAGGAGAAGTACGGCCTCCCCCGGCCCTTGGTTTCAAGACTGCCCGGCACTCTTGGATGCAATACGTAAGCGACTGCTTACCTATTTTGTCGACGCCAGAGGAAGGAGTCGGGCGCGCGAGTTCGGAAGTGGGGAGAGACGCAGCTAGAAATGTTGCAGGGCTTCGACCGGCGCGTAGGCGTCCGTTAGCTCGGGCGTGCCCGGGGGAGGCTCGGGGCTGTGGATGAGGGCCGACGCAAAGCCCGGAAGCTGCGGCAGCTTCCATCTCGCCGCGAGCTCGTTCGCGTGACGCCCGATTGTCTCCGCGCTCACGGGGTCGGCGGAGACGGTGGCGAACAGGATGACGTTCCCGGTCGGGACCTTCCTGCGGGCCGATAGGCTGGAATTGATCAGATAGACCTGTCCGAACTGCCGGCGGATCGTCTGGTAGCTCGCCCAGAACAGACGACCGTCCTTCCCCATGAGGCTTGCAATGAAATTCGCGGCAAACACGCCGTCGCGCGTCAGTCTTCTACGGACGGTTTCGAAGAACTCCCTGGTGGTCAAGTGAAACGGAACACCCGTTGAGTTGAAGGCATCGAGCACGATGAGGTCGTAGGCGGGACCGTCTTGTGCCAGGAACACCCTTCCGTCCTGGACGACGGTCCGGTTCCGGTTCGATTCCTCGTACAGAAAATATTCCGCGGCGATTTCGCGGACGGCAGGATCGATCTCGACGGTTTCGATGGTCGCGTCGCCGCTGACACGTGAAAGACTTCGGGGGAAACTGCCGCCGCCAAGCCCGATCATGCAGACCCGGCGGATGCCGGGACGCAAGGCGAAAGAAAGGAAAAACGAATCCTCGTAGCCGGCGATGGCCCTCTCTGGCCGTGCCAGATCGACGCCGCTCTGCGTGAGGTTGTCGAACCGAAGCCAGCGGGTCGTGTCGAGTTGCGTGACCACGATGTGGTGATAAGGTGTATCCTTCCGCAGCAGGACCTTTTCTCCACCGACGCCTGAAACCGGTCCCTGAAGGAAGCCGGTCATCCCGCACGCGAAGACAGCGGCCGTCGCGATAACGATGCTCCGGCGTTCGCGCATCATGAGGACCGCGCAGAGGGCGAGCGTGCCGGCAAGGCCGAGCAGGAGGTTCTTGACCGGATAGCTCGGGATCAGAACGAAGGCCGTCAGAATCGTCCCGAAAATCGAGCCTGCGGTCGAAAGCGCAGAGTATCCTCCGGCCACTGAACCAACCGTTTCCATTCGGCTCACCGCGATCCGGACGGCGAACGGTGGCACCATCCCCATCGCAAGCGACGGCGGGAAGAACAGGATCAGAGCTGCGGCCAACGACGACCATCTCACGTCCCAGCCTGGCCGCGCGAGCCCCTCCAGGAGCTTCGGCGCCCACGTGACCGACGGCAGGATGAGCACAGCAGCGCCCGACAGAATGATCGACAGGAAAGACGGCGAGGGATATGCGTCGGCAATTCGTCCGCCTAGTGCGTATCCGAGCGCCAGTGCGGCGAGAAACGTCGTAATGAGGCTGCCCCAGACGTAAACCGACGATCCGTAGCTCGGCGCCAGGACACGAGAGCCCAGGATCTCCAGAGACATCAAGACAGCCCCCGACAGCGCGACGGCCGTCCTTAGAATCCTAGTTTCGCTCAAGAGCAACCAGTGTAAACCTTAAGCAAAATCCGCATACCTCGCCGGCACTTCCAGCATGGTCATCGCTCGACATAATGCAGAATGTGGGAAGGGGCTAGCTCTGGGTGTCGTCGAAGTAGGCGTGGAGATCGCGCAGGGCCTGGCGGTCGATCGAGCGGCCGCGCAGCGACGCGCGCAGAAGCGAGAGGGCGGCCATGCCTTCGGGGACCATCTTCAGCTCATCAATGACCGGCAACGCCGCGCGGATCTCCCGCTCGGCCTGCCGCTCCTGGCCGTCCTCGAGGAGGAGGTCGGCGATGGCGAAGTGGAGCGCTGCCACGTCGGCGCGCATCCCGATCTCCATGAACTCTTGTTGCGAAGCCCGATAAGCCTCGATCGATTCCGCTAGCCTCCCCTGCCTGCGGAGAAGTGTTGCCACGCCCCGTTGAAGTTTCGCCAGAGCAACCCGGTTGTTCAGGCGGAGCAGCAGTGGAGTTGCCTGGGCGACCAACGAGAGGGCAGCTTCCGCATCGGCAAGCTGTAAGTGAATGTGAATCATCGCCACGAACGCCGATCCAAGAATGTGCTCGCTATGCAGTTCTTGAGCGTCGAGGACGATCCGTTGAAAGACCTCGAGTGCCTTCGGTCGCTGGTCGACCTCTCTGAGAGCCACCGCCTCGAGGTATCTGCACTTCAAAGCAAAGTCGGAGGCGTTCGCTCTCGTGAAGAACTTGGAGAGCGGAGCGAGAAGCCGCAGAACATCCGCAAACTGGCGCTCCTCCATTTTGAGAGCCAGACGCTGGTACGTGAGCCTTGCGATCTCACCTGCCGCGTTTGCGGTCAGGAGAAACCAGGCTTCTGCCCGGTCGAGCCACCTCCGGGCTTCTTCCCGGCGTGTCAGGAACCGGCAGGCCCCGCCCGCCAGATACGCAAACTGCCCTCGGTAGTAATCCCGCTCGTCGAAAAGGAATGACGTGTTGGAGCCGTCGAGTTTTTCCAGCAGCTCGTAAAAGAAAGAGGCCTCCTCAAGCACACTTGCCGGAGCCGTTTCCATTTGCTCGTCGAGGAGCTGACAGAGGCAGAGGAATGTCTCGGACTGATCGAGGTGGAGTTGGGATCGCTTGGCGATCCGCTCGGGTATCGGCGTCGCAAGGGTTTCATGCGCCGCGGCCTGCGCGTCTTTGGGGGAGATCGATGCCGCAAGCGACGGGAACCGAACGACGTCTCCCGTCATGCGCGCCTGGGCTCCGTCTGCATCCGATTGAGCAGTTCCAGGGCGACCTCCTCCGGCGGGCGGGCAAGAGTCATTGTGAATTCCTCTTGGCTTGGTTCAATCCCTCGGAACTTGGCGATCTGAAAGGCGCGAGCGTATTTGCACATGACGAACAGAAGCTGCTCTCTGAGTTCGGATGGCGGGGCTCCGCGACTTCCCAGCCGCCTCGCCATTCTGCCGAACCAGATGCGAAGCGTCTCCTCGAAGGCTTCTGCCTCTTCCGGCATGAACCGATAGGTGAGAGTGAGCGTTGAGTGGATTGTCGGCAGAGCCTCGCCGAAGAGGGAGTGGAGTTGCCGGTCCTGGTCCGAGCCTTTCTCGTCCATGGCGTCGCCCGGGGATCGATGTGCTGCAAAAGCTACACCACGGAGAGTTCGCGTGAGGACAACCCAAGACTCCCAACTGCAACGGCTTAAGTGCCACCAGAGAATCGGGTAACCGGGCCCGATGACAAATTTCGGCTCTTTCTCGCCGCAGCGTGGGCGATCGTTGCGGGCGGCCAAAGTCTGCTCGGTGTCAGGTTCCCGTTCCGGGGCGACGAGGGGTTGGTTCGAAGAGGCGTGTCTCCCGCCCCGACCCCCTTTTCTTCAGAGAGGGAGAGTCGCCGCCTTTCGTTTGATCACGGCAATCGAGACGTCGTCTTCCGGCGGCACTCGGCCGCAGAAGCTCGAGAGTTCCGCCGCAAGGGCCTTCGTGAGGTTCGAGGCCGAGTCGCCGGCGTGGAGGCGGATGACACCTTCGAGACGTTCCTCGCCGAACTCGAGGTCCTGTCCGTTACGCGCCTCGATCAAGCCGTCCGAGTGCAGAAGCAGCGCCTCACCGTGCGCGAGCGTGCTCGTCTCGGCCTGCCAGGAGAGTGTCGGCTTGATCCCGAGAGGGTAGGAACCCTTTCCGAATCGCCCGCGGATTGCGCCCCGACCGTCGATCTTTAAGACCTGGGGATGGCCGGCAACCGTGACGGAGAAGCTGCCATCGGCCGAGACAAGCAGGTAAGCGCACGAGAAAAACGAGCGGCGAGCTCCCGCGCGGCAAAGCAGACGGTTCAGCGTCGGAATCATCGCCGCCGCGGAGGGGTCGGCGTCAAGCTGCGTGCGGAAGCCCGCGTGCGCAACAGCCATGACGAGCCCCGCCGCCATCCCGTGACCCGAAGCGTCGCCGAAGAGCACCGCGAGCCGTCCGTCGGGAAGCGGAACAAAATCGTATACGTCACCGCCCACCATATTCGCGATCCGGTTGTAGGCGCCCAGCTCGAAGGCCCCATCGGCGGGAAGGTTCTTGGGAATCAATTCCGCCTGCAG
>JBOGJN010000497.1:0-1378 GCA_050745445.1 Thermoanaerobaculia bacterium | reverse complement strand
GACCGGCAGCCTGGATGTGCCGCGCGATGACGTCTTTGCCCGTCCCGGTCTCGCCAAGGATCAAAACCGCCGGAGAGGAAGCCGCCTTGCGGGCGCGGGCCAAAAACCCCCTCATGACGGCGCTGTCGCCGATGGGAGGCGCCAGGTCTTGATGGCGCCGCACCTCGCCCGAAAGCGCGTCCACAGCCCGTTTCAAGCGTCGACCCTCCAGAGCCTGGCCGAGCCGGTGGAGCAATTCCTTCGGATCCACCGGCTTGGCGAGGTAGTCGAAAGCACCCAGGCGCATCGCTTCGACCGCGGTACGGATCGAGGCGAAGCCCGTCACCAGCAGAACCGCGGGGGGGTCGCTTTCCGACCGGCAAGCCTCGAGGACGTCGAGACCCGAAGCTCCCTCCATCCGCAGGTCCGTGACGACCGCGTCGAAAGAGCCGGGGCGCCGCGAGCGCAAGAACTCGTCTCCGCTCTCGAAGGTCTTCGCGTCGTAGCCGGCCGACGCCAGGATCCGGGCAAGCACAGGCAGAAGCTCCCGATCGTCCTCGACGACTGCAACTCGAACCGACGCCAACGTCATTGCCGAGGGCTCGCCGCCCCGCGGCTAGCTTAATGCATTCCGAGGCCGCAGGCGCCCGGTGGTACGCTTATCGCCAACCGTGAACTCCTCCTTGGGGACCAAGAGCCTTGGAGAAGTCTCCGAGCTTTCCGCCGGGCGCATCTATGTTGTGGACGACGACCCGGAGATCCGCCGGACTCTGAAGGCCCTGCTGACCGGCTCTGGATACCGGGTCGAAGAGTTTGCGCTGGCCGAACCCGCGCTCGCAGGAATCCGGGCCGACCCGCCCGATCTCGTTCTCCTGGATCTCAACCTTCCCGACAAGAGCGGCCACGACGTTTTGGACGAGATCCGTTCTGATCCCGTAACACGTTTGTTGCCGGTGGTGATCCTGACCGGCGAGGCGACGCGTCAGCAGAAGATCCGGGCGATCCGGGAGGAGGTCACGGACTTCCTGGCAAAACCCTTCTCCCCCGAAGAGCTGCTGCCCCGCGTGCGGTCGCTCGTGATGTTGAAGCAGTTCGCCGACGAACACGAGCACGCGGAGCATGTCATCCTGACGCTTGCCAAAACCATCGACGCCCGAGATCCGTACACCGCCGGTCACAGCGGACGCGTGGCGGAATACGCCGAGAAGATCGCCTCGCGTATGGGTCTGGAGCCCGTCGCCCGCCTCGAGATGCGCCGCGGTGCGCTGTTCCTCGACATCGGCAAGATCGTCATCCCGGATGCAATCCTTCACAAGACCGGGCCGCTGACCGAAGAGGAACGCGACGTCATCGAACAGCATCCCGTGGTCGGCCACGAGCTGCTGTCCCCGATGAGAAC
>JBOGJN010000496.1:0-1601 GCA_050745445.1 Thermoanaerobaculia bacterium | reverse complement strand
GTGCCGGGTGACAATTGTCACCCAACTATGCTAGGATTTGAGGCATGAAGACCTTCTCGATCCGAGACTTTCGTACACGGCCGCGGCAGGCGCAAAAGGCGCTGGCCGAGGCGGGCGAAGCGCTCTTGACTTCGAATGGCCGGCCGGTGGCGCTGATGCTACGCGTGGATGGGGATTCGCTTGACGAAGCGATAGAGACGCTTCGGCGGGCGCGTTCGCTTCAAGCGCTCCGCGAGATTCGCCGCGGGGCAAAGGCCCGCGGACTTGACCGGCTGAGCGCGAAACAGATCGACGCGATCATCGCCAAGAGCCGGAGAGGGCGGCACCGGCGCCTCGCCGGTTGAGGCTCGTCGTTGATACGAACGTGCTCGTGGCGGGCGTACTCTCTGCGTCCGGTCCACCGGCCTGGATCGTCGAAGCAACCCTCTCCGGGGAGATTGAGCCGGTCTTCGACGGGGCGATCCGCGCCGAATACGAGGATGTCCTAAGAAGGCGCGAGCTCTCCCTCGAGCCGGCACGAGTGAAGGCGCTCTTGAACGTACTCGATCGCTTCGGTTTCGAAGTGATGGCGCCGCCGTGGCCCGAGGCGCTCCCTGATCCGGATGACGCGCCGTTCCTCGCTGTCGCCGCAGCCGTTGGATGCCCCCTCGTGAGCGGCAATCTGCGGCACTTCCCCGCGAAGGCACGGGGACCGGTCACGGTCCTGACGCCTCGGCAGCTCCTGGACGGATTCGCCCAGCAGTCCTGAGCCTCGGCCGTCGCTACCGCTTGGTCGGGACCTGGCCGCGCCATCGGGCGGGCGGAGACGAGCCCGGGGTCAGGCCCTCCGCGCAACGGTCTCGAGTTGAGTCCCTTGAAGCTTGAGTTCGAGAGGAAAGGGGGCTATCCAGCCTTCCTCACCTGAGGTTTTGACCGAGTCCTCGAGGGCACGGCGGCGATGACCGAGCGTAGCAGGGTGTTCACGTCCTTGGAGGAACGAAAGACAGAGGCCACGTCCGGTTCCAGCACGACGGCGATCGAGCCGGTCCGAATCCTCTTCGCGAACCGGTTTGGGCGCGATTCTCGGTAGTCGAAGCGGTACTCGCGCCTGAGATCGTCGGCGGAGTTTCGTGTCCCCTTACGGTGTGACGTTTTCTTCATAATCGCGGCGCTCACGTTTCGTCGCCTGCCTGGCGTTGATAATCCGGATCGAATCCCGCCTGGCTGCAAAGGATACCACCAGGAGACGCTCTGCGGCGGAATGTCCGACGATGACCTCGCGAGCTTCCGCCTGCGAGTGATCCGGGTCGTCGAAGATTCTGGCTAGCGGATCAGCGAAGACGGTCGCCGCCTCCTCAAAGCCGATGCCGTGCTTCGACAAGTTCGAAGCAGCCTTCGCGAAATGCCACTCGAAGACGAAGCTCAATCAGTGGGACGCTACCACGGCTGCGGAGATGGAGCCGCGTTGCAGGGTGGCCATGAAGCAGAGCGCGCCGCAGCACGACCTCCATCCGGTCACTGAGTCGGTCAAATAGGTGGTCGCGAAGCGCCAGGGGAAGACCCGTCCACTGGATCTTCGGCACTACTCACCGTAGGTCATCCGGGCGAGCTCGGCCTTGAGG
>JBOGJN010000495.1:0-6308 GCA_050745445.1 Thermoanaerobaculia bacterium | reverse complement strand
GCGCGGGATACGCGCCGAGAGCGTGGAAGAGGAAACACCGGACATCCGACCGAAGATGGAAAGGGTCTCGCGGGCCGTCAGATAGCCCGGGAACCGATGCCCCTCCGGCAGATAACCCGCCCGCCGGCGGCTTGCCGGGTCGCTCGCCCGGACACCCAGGAGGCGGGCCTCTCCTTCTGTCGGGCGAGTCAGTCCCAGCAGGACTTTGACAGCCGTGGTCTTGCCGGCGCCGTTTGGGCCCAAGAGGCCGAAGACTTCACCCGGCTCGACAGACAAGTCGATGCCTGCCAGGGCCTCGACGGACTTGCCGCCGAAGGGGGACCGGTACACCTTCTTGAGGCCGCGGGCTTCGATCGCGGACGCCATCAGGTATACAAACGCAGGATCGAGGCGGAAGTTCAGACTCCCGGAGGGAGAGGGAACAGCCCTACCCCTTCTTCGCCGGCGCGGGCTGCTCGGCCTCCGACCACGGCGGCGTCACGCCGTTCGAGCGCGCGTAGGCGATCGACTGGCCCAGGTGCTCGTGCATGTGGGTCTGGATGATCATCAGAATCCGCCGCTGCGACAGCTCTCCGCCCAAAAACGGGACTTTGACCTTCTTGTCGAGGTCGGCGTCCGAAATGCTCGAGGCCACCGCCTTGGCGTTTTCGGCCGATTTCTTCAACCAGTCGATCACCTTGGCCTTGTCCGTGACTGAGGTCTCCAGCCCGCGATCGAATCCCTCGGGTAGCTTGCCGCCAACGAGGTTCGGCAGCATGTAGTTGGCAGTCGCCACGTGCATATAGACCTCGGAGACCGACCGCACGCCGGGCGCAGGGCGCCAGCCGTACTTGTCGACCGGAACGGCATTGGCCAGATCGACCAACCTCTTGCTCACGAAGTCCACGTCCGACAGGAAATCCGCGCGGAAGCCAGTCGGCGCCGGAGCCGGTGCCGATGTCGCCGGCGCCTGGCCCAGCGCCGCTGCCGCGAAAGACACACACAAAACGACGAGAACCGCTAGCCGCGCCTGTTTCATGTTGGGAGCCTCCTGGTGGAGAGTCTATCTCGCCTGCTCGACGACGACCGCCGTGCCATAGGCCAGGACCTCCGTGACACCCTGCGCAACGTCATTGGCGTCATGGCTTTCGGCCGCGGGCGGTCGCTTCGCGACGGGCGGCCGAGAACTTTCAAAACGGGGACTACGACTCGGCTTTCGTAATTGAACTCTCGCGGCGCTGCTGGCGAAGCCAGCGCCTGCGCCGCAAGCCATGTTGCCCCCGAACAGGGATTGGAGACCGGCTCCGATCGTTCCGACGATCGAGCGCGAGCGCACGGTGATCCCGCGCACGATCCCCAGAGTTCGCGTGATCCGATAACCCGGAAGCTCGTTTCCCGTCGTGATGAAGTTGTGGCTGATCACAGGACACCTCTCGTTCTTTCGAGAACATCCGGGCGTAGGCCTGGCGTGTTCCTGAGACCCTCACCGGATGTAGTAGCCCGACACCCGCCAGCGGCCGTCCTCATGGCAGCCTTCCTCTCGGTCTGAGAAACTTTTCGTTTTCGAGCCCGCTTCTAGCGACCCGGCGTCTCCAGGTGCTCGGCCTTCCAGCGCATCGCGGCAAAGATGCGCACGCGCCCGCTCGGGTGATCGAAGAAGATGAACTCCTCGACCGGACCGGGATCGAGCTTGCGGTACTCCCCGAGCTTCAGATCCACCTCCGCCTCGCCGTCCGGCTGGCGGCTGGCGTTCAAGCCGTACATGTCCGCCTCGTATTCCTGTGCGCGGATGATCGTGTTGGTGACCGGGGTCAAAAAGAAGAAATAGAAGGAGATGAGAAGCGCGAGCACCGGCAGTCCGGCCAGATCCCCGATGCCGCGCACGCCCCACTTCTCCCCCCAACGGTGCACCAGCCGATCGAAGATGGCCCGGACAAACGCGAAACCGAGCAGGATGAGAATGGAGAAAAACACGATGCCTTTGTAAATGTGGTTCAGGACGTAGTGCCCCATCTCGTGCCCCATGACGGCCTCGATCTCCTCGAGCGAGCAACGCTTCAAGAGGTTGTCGTTTAAGCTGATGCGCTCCGTTCCCAGAAAGCCGCTCACGTTGGCCGAGACGCGCGTGGACTGCCGTGAAGCATCCACGACGTAGACGTCCGAGACGCCGATTCCGTTGGCCCGCGCGAGCGAGAGAATCGGCTCCCGGATCCTCGGGTCCTCGAGACGTGTGTACTTGTTGAACAGAGGGTCGATCCAGATCGGGCTAATGAGGATTCCGACGATCAGAAAAAGGATCGTCGTGGCCGAGCCCCAGATCCACCAGGTCCGCGAAGCCCGCCGCAGCACCGCGTAGAGCACCACGACGAACAGGCCGCCGAAAAACACCGAGATCGCCAGCTCCTTTGCCCGTTCGCCGAGCCACGGGCCGAAGCTCTGCGTGGCGAGGCCATACCGGTGCTCCCGAACGTAGCCCTCGTAGTACGTCAGCGGGAAGAGAAGAACGAAAGTCGCGATCGTGTACTGCATCCAGTAGAGGAGGCTCTGCAGCGGCTTGCGGCGCGTGATCCGTTCCGCGAGGTCTCGCATCCGGGCCGACCAGGAGAGCGCGAGCAGCAGGATCGCAACCGCCGCGCCGTAGAGAAAGTCCCAGAGAATGAGCCAGTACCCCCCCTCGAAGTAGGCGTCGGAGCGGGCCCTTTTCTCCGCAGGCACCTTGGCGAGATAAGCGTCGGTCGCGGCTTTCGGATCGAAGGCGGGTGTTCGCGCGGTTGCGGCAGTCGCGGCCGGCGGCGCTTGCGGGCCTGGCTGGGCAGCTGCGGAAGCACCGGGCCCGCAGACTCCGATCCAGAACAGCAGCGGGATCACTCTCCAGATGTTCTTCACGAGAGAAGGCCTCCTTCCTCTGAGGCGGCGCACGACCGAACCCTAGCCCCGATCCGAAAAAAACGCGAGCCTCGGCATCGTGGAAATCCGCATCCAAGCGCAACGTCTGGCGCGTGCGGGGCGGTGTTCGTTCCATCCCTGAAGGGGCCTACGCATCTCGCACGACTGCATGGCACCAATCGCTCATGCCGCACCACGAAAGAGGTTCCGTCGGGACGACAATTTCGGATCGGGGCTAGCTTTCCAGTTTCGGCGCAGGAGCAACCGGAGGGAGCCTGGCCTCCTCCACCGCCTTGTTGAAGTCCGCCACGTCGTGGTCGAGCAGATTCTGAAACTCGGAGAGGATCACCGCCAGGCGGCTCTTGAGCTCCTCGTAGTACTTCGCGGAAGAGGGTGTCGGCCTGGCATCGGCGCTGGCCACGATGCCGGCCAGATTCGTGAAGTCATGGTCGAGCTTCGGCTCGTAGTTCAGGTCGTCCTGGTTGGCCTTGATCTGCGGGTTCAAGAGCTTCTCTTCGACGGTCGTCAGCTTCTCGGCGAGCGCGGCGGCGCGCTTCTTCAAGGCGTCCCCCTTGCCGAGCCTCTCGGCGCGCTCGCCGAGGTCCTTGACCTGCTCGCGCACGTCGCGAATCTTCAGGACCGTCGCGTGCGTCTCCGAAAGCCTGTCCCGGATGGCGGCGAGCAGATCGTACTGGGCCTTCAAGTCCGCCGCGGTGGCGTATCCGTCCGGGTGCGGGCGGACCTCGATCTTCTCGGTCAGCGTCCGCTCCCCGGCCGTCAGCCGCACCATGTAGGTCCCCGGCGCGACCCTCGGCGGGGCCTTGACCCCCTCGTTGAAGACCGCCTTCGGAACCAGCGTGGGGCGAAGGGTTCGCATGTCCCAGACGTAGCGGTTCACCCCGGCCTTCGGCTCCAGAGGCTTGTCTTTGTCCTTGTTCTCCTCCCCTTTCTCGGCCTGTTGCTTCAGGTCTCCTTCCTTCTCCTTCTTCTCGTTCGAGAGCGAGCGCAGGAGCTTGTCTCCGTCGAAGACCTCGATCTTGACCAGCTCCTTTTCCTTCGGCTTCTCCCTGAGCCAGTAACTGACGATGACCCCTTCCGGCATGTTCTGGCCGACGGCGCGGCGCGGGCCTTCCTCTTCGTCGGGCTTCTCGATCTGCATGCGCACGGACGGCCTGGTCGGGAAAAGAAACGCCGCCGACTGCGCGATCTCGTCTTTCCAGACCCGCAGGGGTGTCAGGTCGTCCAGGATCCAGAAGCCGCGTCCCTGGGTCGCCACGACGAGATCGCCGTTTTTGACCGCGAGATCGGTGATCGGGGTCGCCGGCAGGTTTCTCTGGAACGGCTGCCAGTTGCCGCCATCGTCGAAGGAAACATAGAGGCCCGTCTCCGTGCCGGCGTAGAGGAGGCCCCGCCGGACCGGGTCCTCGCGCACGACGCGCGTGAAGGCGTCCTCCGGGATTCCGTTGGTGATCTTGGTCCAGGTCTTCCCGTAGTCGCTGGTCTTGTAGAGGTAGGGGTGAAAGTCATCGAGCTTGTACTTGGTCGCGGCGATGTAGGCCGCGCCCTTCTCGCGGGGCGAGGCCTCGATCGAGTTGATCTGAATCCACTCGGGGATCCCCTTGGGCGTCACGTTTGGCCAGCTCTTGCCGTTGTCGCGGGTGACGTGGACCAGGCCGTCGTCGGAGCCGGCCCAGATGACTCCTGGCTCGAGCGGCGACTCGGCGAGCGCGAAGATCGTGTCGTAGACCTCCACACCCGTGACGTCGGTCGTGATCGGACCGCCCGACTTTCCCTGTTTCTCCTTGTCGTTTCGCGTCAGATCCGGGCTCGCTTCCTCCCAGGTCTCCCCCCCGTCGCGGCTGCGCATCAGGATCTGCGAGGCGTGGTAGAGAACCTTTGGGTCGTTGGGCGAGATGAGAATCGGCGCGTTCCACTGGAAGCGGTATTTCAGGTCCCGCGTGGCGTGCCCGTCGGCCAGCTGCGGCCAGCACATGATCTGGCGCGCCTGCTTCGTCTTGTGGTCGTAGCGGGTGATCTGGCCGCCGTACTCGCCGGCATAGACGATGTCCGGGTTCTTCGGGTCGGGCGCGATCCAGCCGCTCTCGCCTCCGCCGACGGAATGCCAGTCGGTCTCACCGATCCCGTCGCCCGGCACGCCGCTCGGAATGCAGACGTTCGAGTTGTCCTGCTGCGAGCCGTAAACCCAGTAAGGGAAGCGGTTGTCCACCGCCACGCGGTAGAACTGCGCCGTGGGCTGGTTGTCCTGCGTGGACCATGTGCGGCCGCCGTTGAAGGTGATCGTGGCGCCTCCATCGTTGCCGAGGATCATCCGGTTGCCGTCATCCGGATCGATCCACAGGTCGTGGTTGTCGCCGTGGGGGACCACCATGTTCGAAAAGGTCTTGCCGGCGTCAACCGACTTGTGCATGTCGACGTTTGGCACGTAGAGGAGGTCCGGGTTCTTCGGATCCGAATAGACCCAGGTGTAGTACCAGGCGCGCTGCCGGATCCTGTGCTCGTCGTTGACGTGCTTCCACTTGCCGCCGTAGTCGTCCGAGAGATAGAGCCCGCCTTCTTGCTTCGCTTCCACCATCGCCCAGACGCGGCCCGGCCGCGCCGCGGAGGCGGTCACGCCGATCCTTCCCAGAAGCTCCTCGGGCAGACCTTCGGAGTTCTCCTTGCCGGTCAGCTTCTTCCAGGTGTCGCCGCCGTCGCCGGATTTGTACAGCCCGCTGCCGGGACCTCCGCTCACGAGCTCCCAGGGCCGCCGGATGACCTGCCAGAAGCCGGCGTAGAGGATGCGCGGGTTGGACGGATCCATCGCCAGATCCGATGCACCGGTCTTCTCGTCGACGTACAGAACCTTCGCCCAGGTCTTTCCGCCATCCTGCGAGCGGAAGATGCCGCGGTCTTCGTTCGGGCCGAAGGCGTGGCCGAGCGCCGCCACATAGACCACGTCGGGGTTTGACGGGTGGACCCGGATCCGGGCGATTTGCCGCACCGAAGAGAGGCCCACGTTCTTCCAGGTGCGGCCGCCGTCGGTGGACTTGTACACACCGTCGCCGTGCGAGAGGTTGCCCCGGATCGGCGACTCGCCCATGCCGACAAAAATCACGTTCGGGTCGGACTCGGAGACCGCGATGGCGCCGACCGAGCCGGTCTTGAAGGTCTTGTCCGAGATGTTCTCCCAGTTGGAGCCCCCGTCGGTCGTCTTCCAGACCCCGCCGCCGCACCCGCCAAAGTAAAACGTGAGCTGGTCGCGGCGGACACCGGTGACGGCCACGGAGCGTCCCCCGCGGAAGGGGCCGATGGTCCGGAACTCCATCCCTTCGAAGCGGTCCGAGAAAGTCTTTTCCTTCTTCGAGTCATCGCTGGAAGCCGGTGACTTCGCCTTGGAAACGGGCGCGGCCAGCGCCGGCGAAATCAAGAGCGGTAGAGTGAAG
>JBOGJN010000494.1:0-5379 GCA_050745445.1 Thermoanaerobaculia bacterium | reverse complement strand
GCTTTCTGACGACGTACCGGGCGACCGGCAAGACCTTGAAGATGTTGAAACCGAAGGAAATCCCGCCCGCCCTGGCGCAGACCGTCCTGTCCTTCGTGCGCTCGCGCCGCGCCGGAGGCAAGTGACGCGGCCCAAAGGCAGGGGCCTCGCTCTCTCCGGCCTCCTGGGCCTCGCCCTTTTCTCCCTGGTCTTCTCGCTGCTGGCCTCCCGCGGCCACTGGCCGCGGCTTGCCCCCGGTGCTCTGCACGACACCGACCTCGTTGCCGGTCTGGCGGGTGGCGTGGCTGTGCTCCTCTTGCTCCTCCTCGACCGTAAGACGACATAGGACGAAGGTGGTAGGAGGTAGAAGCAAGACGTTTTCACCTGCGTCCCAAGTCCTGCCTCCTACGTCCTTCTTGTGGGATAGAATGAGGAGCCCGGCGGCCCAGGATGGGTTCGGGCCCTGTGCGACGGAAGTCTCCGAACCTCGTCAGGTCCGGAAGGAAGCAGCGATCAGGAGGCGCCCCCGTGCGCCGCAGGCCAACCTGAACTCATCTTGGGCCGCCGGAGTAATTTTTTGAGCGGTCGGCGCGAAGCGGCCGCAAGAAAGCCAGGAAGCGGTTCTCGGCTCAAGTGAAGTCGAAGAGAGACCCGATGCACGTTGCTCTGCCACGAAAATGGCGCCCCCGGGTCTTTTCGGACCTCATCGGTCAGGAGACCGTGTCGAAAACGCTCTCGAACGCGATTGCCGAGGGTCGCGTGGCCCCGGCCTATCTGCTCACGGGTCCGCGCGGGGTGGGAAAGACCTCCACGGCGCGAATGCTGGCGCGCGCCTTAAACTGCGACCGGGGACCGACCGTCGAGCCGTGCGGGACGTGTGCCTCTTGCCGGGAGATCCTGGAGCGGGGGGACTCGCTCGACGTGCACGAGATCGACGGCGCCTCCAACCGCAAGATCGAGAACGCCCGGGAACTGATCGAGACCGTTCGCTACGCGCCGCAACGGGACCGTTACCGGATCGCGATCATCGACGAAGTCCACATGCTGACCGCGGAGGCCTTCAACGCTCTCTTGAAGACTCTCGAGGAGCCGCCGCCCTATGCCCGGTTCATCCTGGCCTCCACCGAGCTTCACAAGATCCCCGCGACGATCGTCTCCCGCTGCCAGCGCTTCGGCTTTCGGGCGCTGACGCCGGCCGAGATCTCCCAGCAGCTCGAAAGGGTCGCGCGGGAAGAGGGAATCCGCATCACGCCGGGCGCTCTCGCCTTGCTCGCGGCCGCCGCCGATGGGAGCCTGCGGGACGGGCTGTCCCTTCTCGATCAGGCGGCGACCCTGTCGGGCGGTGTCATCGAGGAAGAGGGGTGCGGACAAATCCTGGCGCTCGTGGACCGGGAACTGTTGGAGAGCGTGTATTCGGCCGCGGCGTCGGGTGACCGCGGCACCGCCATCGCGACGCTCTCGAAGCTCCTGGACGCGGGAGAGGATCCGCGTCATGTCTTGAAGGAGTTCCTGTCGCTGCTGCGGCGCCTCCTGCTCTTGTCGGCGGGCGCGAAGGGGGGCCTGTCGGAGGCGGAACAGAAACGCCTTGCCCCTCTGTCGCGGGCGATGGCCTACGAGAACCTGCTTCGAGCCGTGTCGCTCGCGATCGAAGCGGAGACGCTCGCCCGCCGCGCCGAGGATTCGGGGCTCGTCCTCCAGATGCTCGTTCTGCGGCTGGCGGAGCTTCCGCGTCTGAAGACTCTCGAGGACGTGCTCTCCGGCGCGGCGCCTTTGGCGATCGCGCCCGCTCCGGGCGCCTCGACCTCGGAGCCCTCCCAGAGAGCTCGGATTCTGTCGATTGTGCCGGTGGAGGCCGAGCGGGAAGTGCGCGAGCCCGCGACCCGCAATGCGGGGACCGCGCTGGCCCGATTCCACGATCTGCTGGATTCGCGGCGGCGGGTCGCTGGCGCGCAGGCGAGTCTGGCGGAGTCCATCGAGGTTCAGGGGGAAGAGCTTGTCCTGCGGTTCGGGATCGACAAGGCGGCCGCCAAGGAGGCGCTGGAAGAGCCCGCCACGCGCAGATTGCTCTCGGAAGTGGCTCGCGAGGCGTTTGGCCGGCCTCTGCGGGTGCTCCTGAAGACCGGTCCGCCCGCCAATGGAGATCTCGGCCAGGCGGCGCGCGATGTCGCCCGCGAATCCCTCTCCCGCGAGCGGGCCAGCAGCCGCGCGGAGGCCGATCCGGTCGTGCGCTCCGCCATGGAGCTTTTCCGCGCGGAGCTGACGGAGGTTAAGGAGGAGGAGTAGCCGAGAGCAGGACGTAGGAGGTAGGACGTAGGACGTAGGGCCCTACCACCTACCACCTTGGTCCTACGTCCTCAGGGGAGAAGACGCTGCAAGTGCCATGGATATTCAAAAGATGATGCAGCAGGCCCAGGCGATGCAGTCGAAAATGCAGGAGGAGCTCGCGGCGATGCGCCTCGAAGCCTCAGCCGGCGGAGGAATGGTTCACTTGGAGATGTCCGGCAACAAGGAGATCCTCTCGATTCGGATCGATCCCTCCTGCGTGGACCCTCAGGACGTCGAGACCCTTCAGGACTTGATCCTGGCCGCCTCCCGCGAGGCTTCGCGCCGTGTCGAGGAAGCGGTCTCGAAGAAGACCTCCGCGATGCTGGGCGGGATGATGCCCGGGATACGGTAGACGTTAAACGTAAATCGTGAAGGGTAAAACGTAAGACGTGGTGCGCGAAGAAAAGGGATTGCGAGTTTTCGTGCTTCGTTTCACGTTTTACGTTTCACGTTTTACGGCTCACAGTTTCCGCTGATGCTCGGCGTCCCCAGGTCCTTCGAGCGCCTGGCCGCCGAGCTTCAGAAGCTTCCCGGCATCGGCGCCAAGAGCGCCGCCCGCCTGGCGTACCACCTTCTGCGCAACCCGAAGGAAGAGGCGGAGCGTCTGGCACGGGCGATTTCCGAGTCTTCCGAGGCTGTGCGGCGCTGCTCGGTCTGCAACACGCTGACGGAGGAGGACCGGTGCGGGGTCTGCTCGGACCCGCAACGGGATGCCTCGATTCTGTGCGTCGTGGAGGAGCCTGGCAATGTGGCGGCGATCGAGAAGACGCGGGAGTTTAAGGGGCGATACCACGTGCTCTGGGGAGCGCTCTCGCCCTTGAAGGGCATCGGGCCCGACCAGATCGACATCGAGGGCCTTCTTTCCCGGATCACGCCGGAAGTTCGGGAAGTGATCCTGGCCACGAACCCGAACGTGGAAGGGGAGGCGACGGCGCTCTACATCGCCAAGCGTCTGAGACCGAGCGGGGTGAAGGTGACGCGCATTGCTTTTGGGCTGCCGGTCGGCGGAGACATCGAGTACGCCGACGAGGTCACGATGGCACGGTCGCTCGAGAACCGGCGGGAACTGTAAGGAAGCTGTCAGCTCTCAGCCCTCAGCCTGGCACAGACCCGCTTCGCCCGATTCGCCGAGAGCTGATAGCTGAGAGCTGAGAGCTCTGTTAATATAAGTTCCAACAGGAGAAAGATTTAAAAAAGTATGGCAGCGCCTGACCTCGTCTTATACGACGAGGAGTTTCAGAAGATCAAGGAGGCCCTTCTGCGCCTGCGCCAGGACGCCAACGCCAACGTGGTGTTCCTGGTGGACAAGAACGGGCTACAGATCGCCGCTGTCGGGGACCTCGACAGCCTCGATACGACCTCGCTTGCCTCGCTGACGGCCGGCAACGTGGCGGCGACCGATGGTCTGGCGCGTCTGATCGGCGAAAAGGAGTTCTCCATCCTCTTTCACGAAGGGGAGAAGGACAACATCCATATCTCGATCGTGGCCCGGCGCGTGATTCTGGTCGTCATCTTCGACGAGCGCTCCTCGCTGGGTCTGGTGCGGCTGCGGGTGCGCCGGGCGACCGTGGAGCTGGAGAAGATCTTCGAGGAGATCGCGGCGAAAATCGAGAAGGAGAAAGACTCCCTACAGGTCGAGATCGAGTCTCCCTTCTCCGAGATCACGGACGATGACATTGACCGGCTCTTCTCCGAGTGACCCCTTGCGTCTTGCGTAGTTCGGTTCAACGGCACCATGACCTTCATCAATTACGCGGCCCGGGAAATCAACTGCAAGATCGTGTACTACGGACCCGGTCTGTGCGGCAAGACGACCAACCTGCAATACATCTACGACCGCACGAACCCCGCCGCGAAGGGCAAGCTGATCTCGCTCGCGACGGAGACCGACCGCACGCTCTTCTTCGACTTTCTGCCGCTTGATCTGGGCACCGTCAAGGGATTCAAGACGCGGTTCCACCTGTACACCGTCCCCGGGCAAGTCTTCTACGACGCCTCGCGAAAACTGATCCTCAAGGGGGTGGACGGGGTCGTCTTTGTGGCCGATTCGCAGGAGGTCCGGATGGAGGCGAACGCCGAATCGATCCGGAACCTGGACAAGAACCTGAAAGAGCAGGGGTACGACATCGCGACGGTCCCGTACGTTCTCCAGTTCAACAAACGGGACCTTCCGACCGCTGTGGCCACCGACGAGATGTATCGCCAGTTGAACATCAAGGGAGAGCCAACCTTCGAATCCACGGCGACGACCGGCGTGGGCGTCTTCGACACGTTGAAGGCCATCGCCCGCCAGGTCTTGATGGAGCTGAAGAAGAAGTGACCGCGAAGCGGTCATCCTGAGGCGCAAAGCGCCGAAGGATCTCCTCGCTCCGAGCCAATGGTAGATCCTTCGCCGCCTCGGGCGGCTCAGGATGACACGAAGTTAGGAGTCTCCCCGGGCAGGCACGATCGCGGCCTCGAAGCAGGTGCGCTCGTCGGTGCAGTCTTCCGGCAGAGCGAGCGACCCGTCCGGACCGTCGGGCCGCATCGTCTTGAGGCACCAGTACTGCGCCGTGGAGGAGGAGCGGGAGATGTCCCGTTCGGTATGAGAGTCGGGCACGTACCAGGCCTTGGTCCGCAAGTGCCGGCACAGCAACGGGTCCGGCTCACGGGAACCGTCTTTGATCGGCCTGGCAAAACGCCGCATCGGTTCAAGAGAATCCTGAGAATCCTTCTCTTTCATTCAGCTTCTTCGTGCCCGACTGATAGCTGAAAGCTGATAGCTGACAGCTTCTCCTATCCCATCGCCTCCTTGAGCGCTCGTTCGAGCAGCACCCGGGTCAGACGCACCTTGTAGGCGTTCTGGGAGAGGGGCGCAGCGCGCGAGACCGCCGCGTGTGCGGCCTTCGACGCCACCTCCGCGCCGGCTCTGGCCCCCACGAGCGCCGCCTCCGCTTCCTTCGCCCGCCGCGGCGTGGGGGCGACCGAGCCCAGGACGACGCGGGCCTCGCGGATGACCCCCGAGGAGAAACTCAGGTTCACGCAGACTTCGACCAGCGGCCAGTCGAAGGTCTCCTTCTCCTTCAACTTCTTGTA
>JBOGJN010000493.1:0-4252 GCA_050745445.1 Thermoanaerobaculia bacterium | reverse complement strand
CCGTGGGCGGCCGCAGGAAGAGCCGCGAGAAGAGCGTGGAGAGGCGCTCCACCTCGGCCGTGCTGATGACGATCCGTCCCGCCGGCTTCCCGGCCGAGCCGCCGGTGAAGCGAAAGACGGCGAACGGCGCGGCGCCGATCAGAAGAAAGTGGACGAGCGGCTCGCGCAGGATCGTCGTCAGTCTCGGCATGTGCGAGGCGGACCGACTCTCATTTGCGGCCGATCTGCCGGAACTCTCTCAGGGTGAGAATGCGGATCCCTTGGTATTCACCGAAGTAAAGGCGGAGACATAGATGTTCGTGTCGAAAACCGTCCTCACTTCCGCAGATACCGCTCGAGGTCGGCCTCCGTCAGTAGGCCTCGAGCCTTGGCTTTACGGCTCCAGTATCCCTGGACGCCGCGGAGCTCCCTTTTCAACCTAGCGGCTCTGGCGGTCCGCAGGGCGTCCCGGACGACGGCGCTCAGGGTTTTTCCCTCGGCGCGGGCGACCTCCTCGGCCTCCCTGGCCAATTCGGGAGGCAACGATATGGTTTTCTTGACGGCAGCGCCCATGGTCCATCCTCCGCGACGCAGTCGGTCGGTCTGAAATGTTACTACCGCTCCGAGAGGCGCAGGGCAGACACGCGATCAAGGCCGTAAGCGGTGGCCTCATCCCCTGGCAGACCGGCCTCGCGAAATCGGGACTTACGTTTTCTTCGACCCTGAGCCGGTACCGATCCGTGTCCCTCGAGCGCGGCGAAACTGCAGCAGCGACTCGCGGACCACCTCCGCCAGGCGAAGTTTTTCCGGCCACGGAAGCAATCGCCGTTCTTTCTGCCACCGTTCTTGCCGGCGAAACATCTCCTGCAGGTCAGCCCCTCGCCGCGCAGAACTCGTAGATGGGCCGCAGCACATCCAACTTCTCGGGTGACGGCACGGCCACCAAGACGTCCGCATCCAGAGTCGCCACTGGCTCCGTGTACCTCATCTGGGCGGCCGCGACGAACAGCGCGTAATCACGAATGACGCTGGCATCACGCATCGCGTTGAGCAGTCGCGCAGCCTCCTTCACGGTTCACAAGCTACCGCGAGCCACCCCCATGAACAAGACCAGAGGATGTGCCAGCGGCAGTGTATGCCGCCGGCCACCCGTCTTTCATCACTTCCCCGGCGTGTACCAGATGGGGGAGGTGTAGGTGCGCTCGACGGTCCTCATCGGCGCCTCACTCCTGTAACTATCGCTGGCGCGATAACCTCTTGGGCGACGTTTTTGTCTCGAGGCCGTAGCTCTTGCGCAGTTCTTCCAACGAGATCCCCCCGGTCTTCTTGTAGCCTCGCCATGAGCGATTCAGGATCCGAATGAATTCCGGGTTATGACTGAGGCCGAAGGCCTCGAGATCGACCCCGGACCGGATCGGCACCACAGCGGCCACTGGCCTGCCGCGCCGCGTGAGCACCCAGGTCTCGCCGCGAGTCGTGCGACCGTAGTTCGCGAGAGAGGCCTTTGTAATATCCACAGTCTTCATGGCTCGACGTCCTTCCCGCCGATCCGCATGTGCTCGCGAACCTTGACACCGACCGCGACAATGACCACAGTCGGTGGCTCGTCCTCCACGGTATAGTACACCCTGAGCTCGCCGACCCGAAGCTCCCAGGGAGAACGGCTTCTTGCCCATGGTCTCGGTCATCCACATCAGCCCGAACGCGGTGAACTTGCCCGGCTCGTTGTATTTCTCCGCCGCCCTGACGATGTATTCCCAGGCGGTGCGCATCATCTCCGGGCTGTTGATGGGGTCTTTGCCCGTCGTGCTGCCCCTCCTAATCCAGTCTCCGAAAGCTTCGAAGCCTTTTCCCGCCTTCACCATGTCGTGCCACAGCTTGCCAACTTCTGTCTTCAGCAGGATCGGATCGGACGTCGCGATCATCGGCGCGAGGCCGAGATTCTCGGCGTGATCGGACACGACGAGGAAGTCGAGCGGCCGCGAAAGCCTGGCTCGCTGGCCGGTGTTGCTCATGACCTCCTCGCCGCGCGCGAAACGGTAGGCCTCGTCCGGCCCGAGTCGGCAACCGATCCTCCCGGCATCGGTGGAATAGGACGTGTGCAAGTGCGTGTCGCCCCAAAACACGCGGTTGGAGAAATTCTGGTCCACGTAGGGCGAGTAGTTCCGCTTGGGGACGGGGAACTCTTCCCTGGTGACCTGCTCCTGTGCGAAGACCGGCATCGCCAGGCCGAGCAGCGCGGCGGCAAGGACAGGAAACCTCGAGCTGGTCGCGAAAAGCGTGACCTTCTTCATGCTTGTCTCCTCGAGAAGAAAACGCAGCCGGAACCTTGGCAGCTACTTGGCCCGCGGGGGATAGTTCTCGAACGTCTTGGCGAGGGCTTCCCGGAGGGCTTTCTCCCTCTCTTCCGGGCTCTTCTCGGGGTTTAGCGTATCACTCGCCATCCCCTGCCAGACGAGCTCCTTCTGCTTCGCGTCGGCCAGGTCCACGATCAGCGCGCCGACGGGCACCTGCTCGACCTTCGCGGTGCTCTCTCCCGGCACGCCGCCCGTGTCCGCCTTAGCGACATCACCTTCTCGCTCTTTCTCTCGCCGAACAATTCCGAGGGCTTGATCTGGGGCGTCGGTCCGGGACCCCTTGTCTATTGAGGTAATATCCGTATACTAGAAATATGTCCAAGCAGGTCATAGTCGAGCTCGACGACGCTACGGCGCGGGAGCTGGAAGCGGTAGCGCCGAGCCGGGCCCGCATGCGTTCCGACTTCGTGAGGCAGGCGCTCCGGAGAGCCCTCGACGCGGCGCTGGAGAGGCGCATCGCGGCGGCCTACGGCAGGCAGCCCGACGACGCGGAGGCCTCTTTCGATCCCGAGACCTGGGAAGCCCCGCCGCCCTCGCGTTCGCGAAAGAGGCGCCGTTGAGACAGTACGAAATCTGGTGGGCGGACATGCCAGTGCCCGTCGGTCGGCGGCCGGTCCTTCTCCTCTCCCGCGACGCGGCCTACGAATACCTCGATCACTTCATCGTGGTCGAGGTGACTTCGACCATCCGCAGCATACCCGTCGAGGTGGACCTGGGCCGGGCAGAGGGGCTGCGCCGCCGGTCGGTCGCCAACTTCGACAATCTGCACGTCGTGTCCAAGAAGAGGCTCGTTTCGCGAATTGGAACGCTTCGGGCAACTCGCGTCGCCGAGGTCAAGCGCGCTCTCGGCTACGCGCTCGGCTGGACAGAGCTCAAGCTCCTGGAAGCCTGACCGGTTGGAGATGTCGCGAAGCTTGAGAGCGGCGCTACGCGAGCCGCTCGTCCACTTCCTCGCGCTCGGTCTCGCGCTCTTCGCCGTCTACGGCGCGGTCAATCGCGGGCCCGCGCGGGCCGCCGGGTGATACGCTGAGGTCGAGGAGGCCGACCATGCGGTACCGAATCGGCTTCGTGGCGGGGGTGCTGGTCCTCGCCGCTGGCCTGCAAGGCCAGCAACCCCAGGGGCAGCAACCCGGGCAGCAACCCCAGAGCCAGAAACCGCCGCTCGAGATCTACCAGATCGACCTCGAACCCACCGGGACGGCATTCGCCCTCAGCAAGCCCACGCTGGAAGGAGACACCTACGTATTCCGCGCCTGGCCGGATAAGGCGATCGTGCGTCTTCCCCAGGCAAGGGTCAAGAAGATCACTCAGCGGACGAAAGACCTGAACCAGGAAGTCGTCTACCAGATCGACCTCATTCCCTCCGGCCGGATGATCGCCCGCAAGAACCCGGCGCTGAACGGAACGACGTACGTCTTCTATACCTGGCGGGACGGAACGTTCATGAGCGTGCGACAGGCGGACGTCCGAAAGGTCACCCGCCTGACGGGGCTTCCGGCCTTCAAGGTCCAGCAGGAAGAGCTCGGCGCCGCTGTGATCGACAACCTGCCCATGGAGGGCGGCACCTCCCAGGTCATATCCACGGGCTCTGGAGCCGCGGCCCGCACGGGCCCGACCAGGGGCACCGGCAACTGGACCTACCAGGGAGTCCCGGGCGCGACGGATGCATATGCGCCTGCCAACGCGGTCGTCGCTTCTCCGGGCGATGTGCCGGAGGCGGCTCCCGCGCCGACCCCGCCTCCTCACTGAACGAGGCTCTGCCCCGATTCGGGCAGAGACGCGGACAAGAGGACAGAAAGCGTGACGTGCGGCCGCGCAGCCTGCAGGCAGCTGCCGTGGCGGCCCTCGTGCTCCTCTTCTTGCGGCGGCCGGCCGAGCTTACGCTCCTGCGACACGCCGAGGTGCCGGTTCCCGAC
>JBOGJN010000492.1:0-1650 GCA_050745445.1 Thermoanaerobaculia bacterium | reverse complement strand
GTTCCACGGCGACGGAGCGGCTTCGTTACCGCTGCCTGACCGCGCCACGATCGCCAACATGGCCCCGGAGTACGGCGCCACGATGGGCTTCTTTCCGATTGACGAGGAGTCCTGCGCCTACCTCTCGCTCACCGGGCGAAGCGACGAGCACGTGACCTCCTTCCGAAACTACTTCCGCGCGCAGAAGCTCTTCGGGATTCCGAGCGGCGGTGAGTGCGACTACTCGACGGTCCTCGAGCTCGATCTCGGGTCTGTCAGACCGAGCGTGTCCGGGCCCAAACGCCCCCAGGATCGGATCGAGCTGCCCGATTTGAAGTCCCGCTTTTGGGAGCTCCTGCAGAAGCCAGTCTCCGAGAACGGATACGGCAAACAGAATGGGAATCTTCGCCGCCGCTTCTCCACGCGGATCGGACTGGAAGGCGGGACCGCGGCGCCACTCACGGGAGGAGGGCGCCAGGAGGAACCCGAGCCGGTCATTCCCGCCGTCGCAGCCGCCCGCGAGACCAACGCCTGGACCGAAACGGAGATGGTCAACAACCGGCCAAGCCTCGATCGTGTGTCCGACGAGGCCGTGTCCGCCGCGTCCGTGGACGTTGGGCACGGCGACGTCTTGATCGCGGCGATCACCTCCTGCACGAACACTTCGAACCCGAGCGTCATGCTGGGGGCGGGACTGCTCGCCAAGAAGGCGGTCGAGCGTGGGCTCTCGGTCTCCCCCAAGGTCAAGGCCTCTCTGGCGCCGGGCTCGCGCGTCGTGACGGAGTACCTTCGAAAGACGGGGCTGCAGGAGTATCTGGACCGGCTGGGCTTTAACCTGGCCGGCTACGGCTGCACGACCTGTATCGGCAACTCCGGACCTCTGGATCCCCGAATCGAGGAAGTCGTCACCGGCAATGACCTCGTCGCCGCGAGCGTGCTGTCCGGAAACCGAAACTTCGAGGCCAGGATCCACCAGAGCATCAAGGCGAACTTCCTGATGAGCCCTCCTCTGGTGGTGGCTTTCGCGCTTGCCGGCCGTGTGGATCTGGACCTGACCCGCGAGCCGCTCGGGAAGGACCGGAAGGGACGCGATGTCTACCTGAAGGACATCTGGCCAAGCCTTGCGGAGATCCGCGACGCGATGCTCTCTGCGGTTGACCCCGAGACATACCGGCGGCTGTATTCCGATTTCGCGAAAGGGAATCCGCTCTGGAACGAGATCCCGAGCACGACGGGCAAGGTCTACCGCTGGGACCCGGACTCGACCTATATCCAGGAACCGCCGTTCTTCGAAGACTTCCGGATGACGCCTGATCCGGTGCGAGACGTCCGCGGAGCCCGTGCGCTTGCGATCTTCGGCGATTCCGTCACGACCGACCACATCAGTCCGGCCGGCGCGATCAAGAAGACTTCGCCTGCCGGGATCTACCTGCAAGAGAGAGGCGTGGCGCCGGAAGACTTCAACAGCTATGGCTCGCGCCGGGGCAACGACCGGGTCATGACGCGTGGGACCTTCGCCAATGTGCGCATCAAGAACCAGATGGTGCCGGGCGTCGAGGGTGGGGTCACGATCCACCAGCCGGGCGGCGAGGAGATGGCGCTCTACGACGCCGCGATGAAGTATCGCGCGGAGAAGGTTCCGCTGGTCGTCTTTGGCGGACAGGAGTACGG
>JBOGJN010000491.1:0-1303 GCA_050745445.1 Thermoanaerobaculia bacterium | reverse complement strand
GGGTAGGTCTTGGCGTGGGCGACGTAGCGACCGCGTTCGTCGCAAGAGACCGTGCCGGCGAGCACGTAGCGTCCGGCGGTGCCGGTGATTCTTTCGACCACGCGCATGGCGAACCCCGGAGATGCGACGTTGGCCCGGGGTCGCTAGTCGGGGGCGGGAGAGGAGGGAACTGCAGCGCCTCTGTGGACCGGCCACTATACGCGATCGGCAACGAGCGGCGGGCTTCTTTCCCCCCACGCTGCCCAGAATTCCTCGCCGCGCCGGATCACGCGAAAGCGCAGCACAGTCGTCGGGTCCGCTCCCCGCACTGTGGAGGCCTTGTCCTCCGGTAACCTGCCCGGGAGGCGTTCGCCATAGACGAGCAAACCCTCCGCTGTGCCCTGCGCCAAAGCGAGGCGGCAATGCTCGAGCCGCTCCTTGCCGCCCGGTTTGTCCGACCAGGGGCGCGAGCCATTCACATTCGGGGCCCAAAGAAGATAGCTGCAAGTGCCGTCGGAGGTCTGGACGTCATCGGCCCACATCGTCACGATCACCGCGCCATCGGAACGTCGAACGCCGCCCCAGCTCCAGCTCGGGTTGCGAAGGATCACCCCTTGGGTCTCGAGCGCCTTGCGTCGCGAAACCAAGTGCGTATCGTCGGCTGACCGCGTGCGCGCGACGCGACGCCCGACCGCCCGCTTCGGCCGGCGAGACAGCACTTCATCGCACAATGCGAGGACGGCTAGCCCGCCAAGCGTTTCGGCGTTGGTGCGCAGCTGTCTGACGTCCGCAGTGGTCAGCCGGTCGATCCTGTCTCTAGTCCAATCCATGGCTCTTGGCACCGAGGTGAGTTAACGCCGCGCGGGAGGGCCGGCGTCGGCGCCTCCCTGATCGTTTGCGCTCAGGCCGGGTCGTCGACTCGTCCCGTTCTGCGAGTCTAGTTCCGAAGCCGACGGCGCTCGGTGCGTTGTCGCACATAGCGCGAGGGGAATGGACATATACTGGGGGGAGATGGCTGATCCGCCTCCGGCCGTCGAGCCCTCGGTCATGCCCAACGTCCGTAACCCCGCAGAAAACCGCCTTCTTGCCGTCTTGCCGGAGATCGAGCGCGAACGCGTGTACCCCCCGGCGTAATTGTCGCGGCGGAACTCGAGGCTTCGGCGAAAAAGGTTTCTCTGCCCCTTGCCGCGAGCGTGCTTCGCCCCCATGTTGCGTTGATCGAATTCGCTTCGGGCCTGTCCGCAGTATCCCCTTCGGGCGCCACTTCGGGTCTTCTCCCAGCGGCAATTTGATGCCCCGCACACTCCCGCGCGGGGCAACGCCA